>JBHHZX010000019.1:0-20821 GCA_046758265.1 Phycisphaerae bacterium | reverse complement strand
CGGCTCCCAGCGCAGCCACGCCGAGCGCGGCCGCGCGCGCCGGTTGCGCGGTGCGTGTTAGCAGAGGCCAAGCACAGGCGGTCAGCCCGACGGCGAGGAAGCTGAACAGCACTTCGGTCAGCAGCAGATTGGCAAAGAACACCGCGTAGGGGTCCAGGCAAACCAGGACGCCGGCGATCAGGCCGGCGCGCCGGTCGAACGCCTTGTGCGCGAGTGTGTATGCGATCGACGCCGTCGCGGCGCCGAGTAGGGCTTGCGCCAGGCGGGCGGTGAGGATTCCCGCGTCATATAGCCACGCCGGCAGCGCCAGAAAAAGCGGATAAACGGGCATGCGGGCGGCATAGCGGCCGTCGTCGCTGACCAGCGTTCCGTGGTCGACGAGGTTGCTGGCAAGCTGCCAGTGAAGCTCCTCGTCCGGGAACTCGAAGACCGGGCCGTGCTTGCTCCAGCGCAGCAGCACCCAAACCGTGCGCAGCAACAGGGCTGCGACAAAGATGGCGGCGCCCAGACCCGGTCGTTTCAGCTTCACGATTTGACGGCCGATCCTTGGGAAGTGGGCGTGAGCACGAGTCGCAGCGCTCGCCGACTGTTCGAGCGCAGCTTGACGCGCTCATCGATTCGCAACGGCATCACCCAGACCACGCCGGCCTGATCGCACAAGACGCCGGTACGAGCCCGCAAAGGCGGCTCGATTTTCTCGTCGATGAAGAACTCGCTCAAGCTTTTTGTTCCGGGGGCGCCGAGCGGTCGGAAGCGGTCGCCGGCGCGTCGTCCGCGGACTAACAGCGGAGGCTGCAGGCGGTCATAGTCCAGCCACTCTTCATACGGGTTCACCGTCCGGCGCAGCTCGTCGATTTTCGCCCCGTCGACTTCGCAGACCTCGGCCGTCAGTTCGGCGTCGAGCTGTGGCAGCGGGGTCGTCCCGGGACAGGCGACGAAGACCGGGGCCAGTTCGGCCGGCGTCTCGGCCGGGACCGGCGGCCGAAACTCCAAGCGATCATAGACCTTTTGAACCACGACGGGTCCCGGCAGGTGCAGCTCCTTACCACTGGCACGCTCGGCGGCGAGCCGCAACACCGCCTCCACGTGCGTGAAGCTCGGGTCCTGCTCACCACCGGGAAGCAGCGAGACCGCCCGGCGGATGACTTCAGCCTGAATGACCCGTTGCTTGCTGAGCAGGGCGGGCGCGTTGAGGACGATGCGGTCGGGGTGGTCGGAGACGACCAACGACTCGAAGGTGCGCGCCGCGGCGTCCTGCAAATAGGTTTCCAGCCAGCGGGCCTGCTCGCCCAGACGAAGCAGGGCCTCGGTTACGTTCGGGTTCAGGTGTTTGCGGAGCATCGGCAAAACAGCGTTGCGGATGCGTCCGCGCGTAAAGTCGGTGTTGAGGTTGGTACTGTCGGTGCGGAATTCGATCTCGCACTCCTGGCATAGCGCCTCGATCGTCGCACGCCGCTGTTGCAGAAATGGTCGCACCAGGCGCACGCGACTGCCGGGCTGAATCGGGCGGCTGTCCCGCATGCCCGCCAGGCCGCGCATGCCCGTCCCGCGGCAGATGCGATGCAGAATTGTCTCGGCGTTGTCGTCGGCGTGGTGCGCGACGGCGACGCCATCGCTGCCGGTCTTCAAGGCGACGCGCTCCAGGAACTTGTAGCGGTGCTGGCGCGCGACTTCTTCGGTCGAGCGGCCGCTTGCGGCAGCCTCCGTCGGGATGTGCACGCGCTCGACGTGACAGGCGAGTGCGAGCTGCCGGGCCAGGGCTTCGACGAACTCCGCGTCGTCGTCGGCCGCGCGCCCGCGCAGCCCGTGATGCAGGTGGGCCACCTGCAGTTCCCAGCGTAGCTCGCGCCGTTGGGAGAGGTCGTGCATGGCGTGCAGCAGGAGGGTGGAATCGGGACCGCCGGAGACGCCAATCACCCAGCGCGCCCGCGGCACGAGCAGATCGCGTTGCTCGAACCATTCGCACAGTCGCGCGAGGAACGAGTCCCAATTCATGCCCTGCTCCTCTCATCACGGTCAGATCAGCAGCCGCAACACCACCCCGACTGCCTTAAAGCGGGTTACCGGCCCGCTGCGCCGCAAACGATTTATTATAGGCGAAAGCGGTCGGAGTCGAAGGGCGACAACTAGGGCTTGAAGGACAACGATGATAGGTGATGCGGTGAAAAAGTGAGCAGGCGCCGTAACGTCGGGCGCTTCTCGCGTTCGCGCTTATCGCTCTCTCCGGCCTTGCGTCGGACAGGCGGTAACGCTAACTTCTGCCGGCTTGGTTCGGCTGTCGGGCCGTCTCACCCGAGGGAGTTCTCGATGGGGCTGATGGAAGGCAAGAAGGGGTTGATCTTCGGCGTGGCCAACGATCGGTCGCTGGCCTGGCACATCGCCGAGAAACTGCACGACGAAGGGGCCAGCTTGGGATTCACGCACCTGCCGCCGCCGAAGATGGAACGTCGCGTGCGCCTGCTGGCCGAGCCGATCGGGGCGCCGGTGATCCTGCCCTGCGACGTGACGGACGATGATCAGATCACGCACGTCTTCCGCGAAGCGCACAAAGTAATGGGCGACCTGGACTTTGTCGTCCATTCGATTGCCTTCGCCAATCGTGCTGCGCTGACAAACCCGTTTTTTCAGACCACCCGGGCCGACTTCCTCCAGGCGATGGAGATCAGCGCCTATTCGCTCGTCGCGCTCGCCCAGCAGGGCTTGCCCTACCTGGCCGAGGGCGCCAGCATGTTGACACTAACGTACCTGGGCTCGGTCAAGATGGTCCCCGGCTATAACCTGATGGGCGTTTGCAAAGCAGCGCTCGAGGCGTGCGTGCGCTACCTGGCCGGCGAGCTCGGTCGCGAGAAACACATCCGCGTCAATGCCGTTTCTGCCGGCCCGGTCCAGACGCTCTCGTCCGCCGGCATCAGCGGCTTCGACAAGATTCTCCGCCACTATCCGCAGAAAGCCCCGCTCCATCGCAACATCCGGGCCCACGAGATCGGCAATGCGGGCCTGTATCTGCTCAGCGACCTCTCCAGCGGCGTCACCGGCGATATCCACTACGTCGACGCGGGGTACAACATCGTGGGCTGGTAGCGGGCTCGGCGTGGTATACTTCAGTTATGAGAGCGGAAGAGCTTCGAGAAATCCTCGATCGTCGGCCGTTTAAGCCGGTGCGCCTGCATATCAGCGGCGGCCAGGCCGTCGATATCACGCATCCGGAAGCTGCGATCGTTACGCGGTCGTTGGTGGCGGTGGGCCTCGGCGGCCCGGGGGTACACGAGGCCGTGATTCATTACAACCTGCTGCACATCGTCAAGATCGAACCACTCAACCGCAGGAAATCAAGCGCTACGCGCAAGCGCCGACGGAAATAGGGCGCCGAGCGCGCCAAAGCGGAGGCGGGCGTGAAACGGCGATATCCAGTCGCTCCGATGCACCCACGCCTGGTCGCCACGTTCGCACTCATTCCGATCACCGTCGGCATCCAGTGCGCGCTCTGGTGGGCGTTCGCGTATCTTGCGCGGCGGCCTCTCGGCGGGACGAATTGGTGGGCGGAGACGGGCCAGATAATCCTGTTTTGCCTCGCTCCCGTAACTCTATTCTACGGCGGCGGCCTGCTGATCTGGTGGCCAACCGTTCGCTGGACCCACCGGAAGCGCTTTGGTGTGCTGGTCACGACCTTGGTCTTACTACTCGTGCTTGTTTCGACGGCGGCGCTCGTTCTCGTGAACCAGGAACTCGCATTCGCGGCCCTGCTCCTGGTCGGTCTGGCCGCCGGTGGGAGCGCCCTGGTCGTGGTGGGTCGCATCTGCTACGAGCCGCGGGAGGGGCCGGCTGTGCCGTGCCCGAAGTGTGGGTACGACCTGCGCGGGCAGCGCGAATGCCGCTGTCCTGAGTGCGGCGAGCAGTTCACTCTCGGCGAATTGGTCCAACGCAACGCCGGCCGCACAACGTGATCAGCCGCGCTGCACCGGCCGATTCCAAATTCTCCGCATTCCTTTAATTCCCAATCGCTCGGAATGCCGGTATTAGTAGAGGCGGTTCCACACCGCGGGGTGCCATGGGCAAGCGTCTTCGCGTGCCCGTGCGCATCGACGAGCGAGGCACGGGCAAATAAGAATTTGCCCATGGCACCCGCAGGCGATACGGCGGCTTCTATCCGCCGAAAGTGCTAGCGCGGGTTTCGTCGGCCGGCAGCCTCGCCAGCTACCGAGGTGGCACGCATGACCGAGGCACTCATCTTACGCGACGTCACGAAGCGCTACGGCGAGTTCACCGCCGTGGATCGGCTGAGCATGCGCGCGGGGTGCCATGGGCAAGCGTCTTCGCGTGCCCGTGCGCATCGACGAGCGAGGCACGGGCAAATAAGAATTTGCCCATGGCACCCGCAGGCGATACGGCGGCTTCTATCCGCCGAAAGTGCTAGCGCGGGTTTCGTCGGCCGGCAGCCTCGCCAGCTACCGAGGTGGCACGCATGACCGAGGCACTCATCTTACGCGACGTCACGAAGCGCTACGGCGAGTTCACCGCCGTCGACCGCCTAAGTCTAAGCGTCCGCGCCGGGCAGATCGTGGGCTTTCTCGGCCCGAACGGGGCCGGCAAGACTACCACCATCCGCATGATCATGAGCATTCTCTACCCCGACGCGGGCAAGATCAGCGTGCTCGGCAAGCCCCGTGCGATCGACGTCAAGGACCGCATCGGCTATCTGCCCGAGGAGCGCGGCCTCTATCGCAAGATGACCGTCGATCAGACGCTGCGCTACTTCGGCAAGCTCAAGGGCCTGCACGGCCGCGACCTGCGCAGCCGCATCGGGCAAGGCCTCGAAAGCGTCGATCTGCAGGACTGGCGTTACAAACGGGTCGAGGCGCTGTCCAAGGGCATGAGCCAGAAACTCCAGTTCATTGCCACGATCCTGCATTCGCCCGAGTTGGTCATCCTCGACGAGCCGTTCGCCGGTCTCGACCCGCTCAACCTGGATTTGTTGAAGGACCTCGTGGTCGATCTGCGGGAACAGGGGACCACGGTGATCTTCTCGACGCACCAGATGGAGCAGGCCCAGCGACTGTGCGATCGCCTCATCCTGATCAACCGCGGCCACAAGCTGATCGACGGCACAATGGAAGAAATCCGCTCGCGCTTCTCGAGCCGTATCCTGCTGCTGGAGGGCGAGGGTGATTTCGGCTCGCTGGCCAGGTTTGACGGGGTGCTTGACGCGCGCTTTACCGCCGGCCACGCCCGCCTCGAGATCGCCGCCGATGCCGACCCGGACGCCGTCCTTCGCCGCGCCATCGGCCTCGCCCGGCTGTCGCGCTTCGAGATCCAGCGGCTCGACCTGCACGAAATCTTCATCAAATTGGTTGGCGAGGACCGGGAATCTGGCTCAAAAGTGGACGCAAAGGACCTTGCGGGCCCGTCCAGCCGGCCGGGAGGGGGCGAGGTATGAGCAAGATCGTGACCGTCGCCGTCCGCGAATTCACCGAGACCGTCAAAACCAAGACGTTTCTGTTGAGCTCGATCCTTCTGCCGCTGCTGATGATCGGCCTGATCTTCGGCAGTCAGCGGATCGCCAAGATGGCGGAAAAAGAAGAAGTGCCGACACGTCATATTGCCGTTGTTGATCAGACTGAGCTGGTGTTCGACATCTTGGCGAACCTGATCGAACAGCACAATCAGCGATTTCCGCAGCGGAAGTTCGCAGTCGAGCGCGCCGCTGGCGAAGCCGCTGACATGGAAAGCCTGCGCAAGCGTGTCGCGGATGGCGAAATCTACGCCTACTTGATCGTCCCCGCCGATACAATCGCCGACGCGGCGCCGTGCGAGTTGGGTCGCAAGGACAGCCAGTTAGAAGCTGGGGAGCGCATCCGACGCGTGGTGAACGACGCGATCGTGGAGGTGCGTTTTGAGCAGGCCGATCCGCCGCTTGACCTGCAGCGTATTCAGAAGTTGCAGGAACGGGTAGCGTTCCGCCACGTCGATGTCAGCACGGGACAGGAAACCACCGGCAACGAACTGGCCCGCTTCATGACGCCCTTTGCATTCATGTTCCTGCTCTTCATGGGCACGATGACGATCAGCCAGGGCCTCCTGACCAGCGTCATCGAGGAAAAGAGCTCACGGGTGGTCGAGGTGCTGCTCTCGGCGGTCAGTCCGACCCAGCTTATGGCGGGCAAGATTCTCGGTATGGTTTGCGTCGGTGCGGTTCTGCTCATCATCTGGGGCTCCGTGGGTTACGGCGGCGCTCAGGCCCGCGGTATGGGCTACTTGGTCACGCCCTATCGCCTGGCCTACGTCGTGCTTTATTTCGTCCCGGGGTTTCTGCTGACCTCCGCCTTTCTCGCCGCCGTCGGCGCCGCCTGTAACACCGTCAAGGAAGCCCAGAGCATGGCGTTTCCGCTTACGATTCTAACCATCGTTCCAATGATGCTGTGGTGGCAGATCACGCAAAACCCGACCTCGATGCTCAGCATCGTGCTCAGCTACCTTCCGCCGATCACGCCGTTCGTGATGATTCTGCGAATCTGTGCTGACCCGGATACCCCTGTCCTTGAGGTAATCGCGACGCTGCTGATCCTGTGGCTTTCCGTGCTGGCAACGATCTGGGCGGCCGGCAAGATCTTCCGCGTCGGCGTCCTGATGTACGGCAAGCCCCCCTCGCTGAAGGAACTCCTCCGCTGGGTCCGGTACGCCTGATGAACGGTGGACGTGCTCGCTCGATAACTCAGACGGTCTAGCCCCGCACGGAACCGTCACCGCCCGAGGTTATCCGGAGGGCATTCATGAGCAGGACGTCCTGCACGGGAACATCGTCGAATCGCTCACGCGACTCGGTCTCCACCTCGGCGATGCGGTCCACGACATCCATCCCCTGGATCACCCGCCCGAAGACCGCGTAACCGTTGGCCCCCGAGGTCGCATCGAGGCTTTCGTTGTCCGCCAGGTTGATGTAGAACTGCGACGTGGCCGAGTCGGGGATCTTCAAGCGCGCCATCGCCACCGTCCCACGCTCGTTCTTCAGCCCGTTGTCGGACTCGTTCCGGATCGGCGGGCGAGCGTCTTTCTGTACCAGACCCGGCTCGAAGCCGCCGCCTTGCACCACGAAGTCTGGAATTACCCGGTGAAAGATCGTGCCATTATAAAAGCTGTCGTCTACATAACGCAGGAAGTTGCTCACGGTGAGAGGGGCCTTGACCCGATCCAGCTCGAGCACAATGCTCCCCATACTGGTCCGCAGCCGCACCTGGGGATGCGGATCCTCGTCGCCGGTGTCCTCCTCCTCGACGCTCTCGTCCAGGCCGAAGTTCGGGTCCGCGGCCACCGCCACTTCCACCTCGGCGCTATCGATCGTGCCGTCCGCCCCTTGCACGTCCACTCGAAAGCGGAGCGTCTGCTCGGTCGGCAGCGAGGGTGCCACGAAGCTCGCTTCGGGACTGTAGCCGTTGATT
The DNA here is from genome assembly GCA_046758265.1 of Phycisphaerae bacterium. Lineage (GTDB taxonomy): Bacteria > Planctomycetota > Phycisphaerae > UBA1845 > Fen-1342 > JALSRY01. Next base: position 13,388 of record JBHHZX010000019.1, on the reverse strand, counting down.
ATCTCAACGACCCGGCCGTACGTCTGGAACCAGCGGTAGGTGACGCTCCCCGGCTCAATGTCGTCCGCCAACCGCGCGGTTAGGCTTACGGTTTCCCCTTTCGCGGCCAAGGCCGGGGCTTCGGCTTGCGGACTCAGCTCGAGTGGCTCGCTCGAATCGCCAGGGGGCTCGGCCGGGCATCCTCCCGCGGCCAGCATTGCCAGCGGAACGGCCAGGCTAAACAGGATCAATCGGTTCATTAATAGGACCTCCAGCAGGCGCGGCTCACGTCCATGCTCGGGCGCTCAGACTGTCCGCCGACGCTAACGCACTATCTATAATATCGTTCGGCCGGTTTCGCTCTCAAGCGGATTCTTGCTTGAAAGCGTCGCGTCGCCCGCCCGGGACGGCTCGGCCGGAGAGAGGAGGCACCGCCTCCGAAAAGCTATTCGGCATCTTGAAACTCTTGGTACCACGCCATCTGAATGGCTTCCAGCTTCCGCTCGTTGCTGGCCTGCGGGTCGTCCTCAAATCCCTCCAGCTCGCATACGCGGCGGTGCAGGTCGGTGAATCGCAACGTCAGGGGGTCGAGCTGCGGAAACTTCTCGTGTAGCAGGATTCCGATCTCTTCCGAGTCCGTCCACGTCAGCTTGCGCGGCATAGACACTCTCCTTTGTCATGTTCCCTGATCTGGGCCGAAACCCTTCGTGCTGCCAGGCGCCTCCAGGCCAGTCGTCAACCCACGGGCACCGCTCGCGAACCCGTCAAATATTCCACCCGCCCAGCCGAATACCTCCCCAGAGCGGATCGCGGGTAGAATAGTTTGAAGGAACCGCTCATTCTCGTCGGCGGCAGCGGCTTCCCTCAATCGAGCCGCCAACGCCACCGACCGCCAGCTTAAGGAGTATAGCTATGGTCAAGTCAGGTCTAGCGATAGCCGCCGTCGGTGGAATCGTCCTGTTCGGCTATTTTTATGCGGCCAACCGCTCCGAGGTCAGCCGAACGGAGAAGGCCAGACAGGCCGCCAAGGACGTCGGCGACGCGGTGCGCGACAAGGGGATCGCCGGAATGGTTCAAGCGCGTCTCTTGACGAAGTTCGGCCTCGACGCAACCCGCTTCTTGCACGCCCACTACGATGAGGGGCGCGTCGTCCTTTACGGCCTGGTGCCGGCCGACATCGACCAGCAGGCCTTGATTGCCGAAGCGGAACAGGTGCCCGGCGTGAGCGTGGTCGAGGTGGTGGTCCAACCCCGCCCGGACTACATCGCCCCGCTCAAGCCGATCACCGGCAGCAGCCCCGAGCCGCAGCCCGCACCGGCGCCGGAGCCGCCTTCGCCGTAGCGCCGAGCCGATCGTCACGCTAGAAAAGAACCCCGCGCGGGCGAACGTCTCTTCGCCAGCGCGGCATTTTCTGGGGCACGTCGATGGCCCGCAGTGGCCACCTAGGGTGCGGGCGCTTCTTTTTCAACGTCGGCTTCACCCTCTTTGGCCGGCTCCGTTACGGGCATGTGGACGTCGATCTGGTAACGTTCCTGAAGTAGATCGGCCCACTTGTCCATCGCAATCTTCATGTCGGTGACCTTAGGGCCCTCCGGTTTTTCTTGCATCTCCGCCGTGACGGTGCGGAACTCCTCCGGGCTGGTCAGCTTGACGAGCAGCTCTTCGGTTGCCGCGATGAAAAGCTCCATGCGGTTTCGCAGCGCGATTTGCACCGGGCTGCTGGTCTTATCCCGGATTTTGTGCAGCTCACTCGTGTACTGCGTCACACCGTAATGCAGCATCTTCGCGCTGGCGATGATCAAGCGCTGGCGTCCTTGCTCGTCCATCTGCCCGCTCAGCTTGCCGGCCAGCTCCAGACCCGGACGGTCGGCTCCCTCGGCCTTCACGCTGCGAGCCCCATACTGCTCGCCGCGCGCCTCGAGCAACTCCAGCAGTGCCAGCGCGTTGGCTTTCGGGTCCGGGGGATTCGCCCCCACCTCGGTATAGTCCATCGCCCGGTAAATCAGTTGCAGCGCGACCGGCGAGGTCTCGCGCTTACCCGCTTCACGCAGCGCCGCGATGCTCTCGGCGAAGACGTTGCCGCCGGCCCGGACCAGCTCCTTTTGCAGACGCCGCAGCCCGATTGCCGCGGTGGTTCGCACCGGCACGCGTCTGTCACCCAGCGCGTCGATCAGCAGCTTGTACGATGCCTGATGGTTCAGCGTGTTCAGCACCGCGATGAGTCGTGCCGCGGAATCGCGCTGGGCCTGCTTGTAAGCCGATCCGATCATCTCGGCGCTGACTGTGGCATATGCTTCCTTGAAGCCATCCGTACCCGCGTAACGCCTTCGCAGCTCCTTGACCGCTGTCGCAGCGTCGCGGGGCTCGCCCGCCACGATCAGTTGTACGCGCTCCTCGACCCACGCCCGCAGTGTGGCCCGATCTTCGTCGGTCAAGACACTCTTGTTCTGTAACGACTTGACGGCGTCCTGTTGCCCCGGTGGCTCTTGCGCTGTTGCGGGCGGCGCTACGCATAGCATGAAAACTGTGGCCAGCACCGCGAGCTGATAAAGCGTCCGCATTCGATCGCTCCCCAGTTCGGTTGTACAGACTTCCGGCTTGCCTGCGCGTCCCGATTCTAGCGGCGCCGACGAGGATTACACCAGGACCGCCCCGAAAATCCTGCCCGCCCACCGCCCGGGGCGAGCAGCAAGCGCCACCGCGCTGGCTTCGTGCGTCAACCACTTGCCGCGGCGCAGGCTCAGGTTTGCGCCGATGCCGCGCTGCGATTCGTGTAAAATACTCGGGGGAAGGGGCGCGAGGACCCGCGCGCCGGGCGGGAGTTTCAGCCGATGCCCGACACACAAACCGTCACCGAAACCGATCAACAGCAGCAGGTGCGCCACGTGCCGCCGTTCAAGGTGGTGCTGCACAACGACGACGTCAACACGTTCGAGCACGTCATCATCACGATCCTGAAGCTCACGCCGCTCAAAGAGCCGGAGGCAATCGGCAAGACGATCGAAGCCCACGAGACCGGCCAGGCCGTGCTGCTGGTCACAAGCAAGGAGCGGGCTGAACTCTATGTCGAGCAGTTCGCCACCTTCAGCCTGACCGTCACCTGCGAACCGGACGAATAGGTAGGGCGGGCTGTGCGCGGCTGCCATGCCCAAGCCGAAGGCGCGGGCATGTCTCTCCGCAAGCATGACAGCGAATTCCGATACGCGTAGACTGCCCGGATGGGCAAGCGTTCTTCGACTATCGACGAGGCGAGGCAACCCTACCGAAAGCGGTGTCGCCGACGCAATGTCCCAGGCGACGCTCACTACCTGACGTTCAGTTGTTTGAAACGGCGGCCGTTTCTGACCAGTGAACGAGCATGCGGCTGGTTCATCGAATCGCTGAAGGACGCGCGAGAGAAGCACGAGTTCGACGTCTGGGCGTATGTCCTGATGCCCGAACACGTGCATTTGCTCATCTGGCCGACACGACCGGCCTACTCCATCAGTGATATCCTGGGCGATGTGAAGCAACCGGTGACGCGTGCGACTCTGAAGTTCGTGCGCAAGCACGCACCGGAGTTCCTTGCCCGCATGCGCGATGCCCGGCCGAACGGCAAATCCTCACATCGCTTCTGGCAACGCGGCGGGGGCTACGACCGCAACCTTAACACGCCGCGGTCGATCACCGAGAAGATCAACTACATCCACGAAAACCCCGTACGCCGCGGACTGGTCGCCGTGCCGACGGACTACCGTTGGTCGAGCGCGGCGTTCTACGCCGGAAAGACGGACGTCGATCTGGTTCCTGACGTAGACAGTGTGCCGGATATGGTCATCGTCGGAGGAAGAGCATGCCCGCGCTAGCGCTTGGGCATGTTGGGACGCCGTGGAAAAGCATGCGGCGGGTGCCATGCCCAAGCCAAAGGCGCGGGCATGTTGGGACGCCGTGGAAAAGCATGCGGCGGGTGCCATGCCCAAGCCAAAGGCGCGGGCATGTTGGGACGCCGTGGAAAAGCATGCCCTGGAAAAGCATGGCCGCGCTTCGCTTGGCCATGGCACCCACCTGCACTCTGAACCCCGAACCCTGAACCCTGGACCCGTCTCACTCCACCGTCACGGCCTTGGCCAGGTTGCGCGGCTTGTCCACGTCGCAGCCGCGCAGCACCGCGGCGTGATAAGCCAGCAGTTGCAGCGGCACCACGGTCACCAGTGGCTGGAGCAGCGCCGGCACGTCCGGCACGTACAATACGTGATCGGCCAAGTCCTGGATCTCGTGGTCGCCTTCCGTCGCCACGACGATAACGCGTCCGCCGCGGCTGCGAACCTCCTCGATGTTCCCGATGGACTTCTGGTACCAGTGGCCCCGCGGCGCGAGCACCACGACCGGCATGTCCTCGTTGATCAACGCAATCGGCCCGTGCTTCATCTCCGCCGCCGGCAAGCCCTCGGCGTGGATGTAGCTGATTTCCTTGAGCTTGAGCGCGCCCTCCAGGGCCACCGGATACTGCAACCCGCGGCCGAGGTAGAGCCAGTTGCCCGCCTCGACGAACTCGGCTGCGATCTGACGGGTCTGGTTCGACAGCTCCAGCGTTTTCTCCACGGCGTTAGGCAGATCCAGCAGTTGCGCGAGGTAATCGTGGCAGCCCGACGGGCTGAGATGCCGGCGCCGACCCAGAAAGGCCGCAATCAGCGACAAGACTGTCACTTGTCCCAGGAACGCCTTGGTTGACGCCACGCCGATCTCCGGCCCGACGTGCAGATAGATGCCGGCGTCGGTTTCGCGCGCGATGGTCGAGCCGACCGAGTTCACGATCCCGAGCACCAGCGCCCCCTTTTCCCTGCCCTCGCGCAGCGCCGCCAGAGTGTCAATCGTCTCGCCGCTTTGCGAGATGGCGATGATGGCCGTCCCATCCTCGATGATGGGGTTGCGATAGCGGAACTCGCTGGCGTACTCGGTCTCGCATGGGATACGCGCCAGCTCTTCGATCAGGTACTCGCCGACCAGCCCCGCGTGCCACGCCGTCCCGCACGCCGTCAGAATAATGCGCCTGGCTCTGACCAGCTCCCGCGCCACCGCTGACAATCCCCCCAGCACCACACGGTCTTCATCCAGGTCGATGCGGCCACGCATGCAGTTGCGGAGCGCTTCGGGCTGCTCGAAGATCTCCTTGGCCATGAAGTGTCGGTACCCGCCCAGCTCGAGCTGCTCCAGCGTCCACTCGATCTTCTCGACTTCTTTTGAAACCGGCGCCGCATCCAGCGTCGTCGTGTGGAAACCGTCCCGGCCGACCACCGCCATCTCGTTGTCAGACAGGTAGATCACACGCGCCGTGTGTTGCACGATGGCGGCCGCGTCCGACGCCACCAGGTACTCGTCGTTGCCGATGCCGATGATCAGCGGGCTGCCGCGCCGCGCCGCCACGATCAGGTCCGGCTCGTCGGCGTGAACCGCGGCGATGCCGAACGTCCCCCGCACCTCGCGCAGCGCTTTGCGAACGGCGTCTTCGAGCGAGCCTTCGTACAGGTGCCCGATCAGTTGCGCGAGAACTTCCGTGTCGGTCTCGCTTTGCAGCCTGACGCCTTGGCCCTCGAGAAACTGCTTGAGCACGCGGAAGTTCTCGATGATTCCGTTGTGGACGAGCGCCAGTTTGCCGCTCTGGTCGCGATGGGGGTGAGCGTTGGCTTCGGTCGGGGCCCCGTGCGTGGCCCAGCGTGTGTGGGCCATACCGACGTTCGCCTCGTTGAGCTGATCGTCGAGCTTGCGCTCCAGTTCCGCGATCCGCCCCGCCGCGCGCCGCACCCGCAATTCTCCGTCTCGGATCACGACCACTCCGGCGGAGTCGTAGCCCCGATAATCCAGCCGCTTCAACCCTTCGATCAGAAGCGGACACGCTTCTCGGCGTCCGATATAGGCCACGATACCGCACATCGGCGTGCTCCTGTTGGGCGGGTGGCGGAAAGAACTGCGCTACTCTAACGGAAGCCCCACTCTATTACGACAACCTCCACCGCGGTGTTCGCGCCTCTTCGCAGCCCGTCGCGGTTTCGCATTCTTTGCACCTTCATGCCTGTCGCCATTTTGCCGATCAAGCAGCAGGACCTTCCAGTCTCCGAATCGGTTATCGCGGCCGATTCCCTGAGGTCGCAAATCTTCGGGTGGTTGCCCGCACCGATCCGGCTGGCGGCCGTGCCACCGCGAGAGAGCGTCCTGTGAGCTTCTCCGACCCAATTACTGTCCCGGACAAGCTGGCCTCTGAGCTGCTGGCTGACGATTCCGAGGTGTACGACTTGGTCCAGGAGTTCGTCGAGGGTCTCGCCGACCGCGTGGCCAAGTTGCGCCAGGCTTACGAGCAGCTCAACTGGGATGTTCTTACGACGCTCGCCCATCAGCTCAAGGGCGCGAGCGGTTCCTACGGTTATCCGGACCTTAGCGGGCTCGCCGCGATCATGGAAGACGCCTTCCGTGTCCACTCCGCTGACCGCTTCGCCATTTGGGTCAGGCAGCTCGAGCAACTCGCCGCCGCCGCGCGGGCGGGATTGCAGGACGGTTAGCCGCCCATGCGGAGATTCCGCCTGCCTTTGCCTCCGCTTGCAGGCAACTGAACACGACGCCCGTGGCTTGGGTGGCCCACCTCTTTAGAGGTGGGGGACACGAATGTCTTGCCGATTCGTGTTCCCCACGGCTGAAGCCGTGGGCCACCCAACGGAGCGCCGCGATTCTTCTCTTCGCCGCGCTCTTCTTCCTGATCCAGACGGTTCGCACGTAGGTTGACAGCGCGGCATAATACCCGCCGGGCTCGACCAACGACCAAGGAGACGTACCAACGATGAACTATCGCAGACTCGGCCAGGCCGGCATCAAGCTCTCCGAAATCGGGCTCGGCAGTTGGCTCACTTACGGCGGCGGGGTTGAAGACGACTACTCGCGAGCGTGCATTCGCCGGGCCTTCGACCTTGGCGTGAACTTCTTCGATACGGCCGACGTCTATCATCACGGGAAGGCCGAAGAAGTCTATGGGCAACAGTTAAGCGCGTTTCGGCGGCAGGATGTGGTGATCGCCACGAAATGCTTTTTCCCGATGAGCGAGCGGGTCAACGATCGCGGCCTCTCGCGCAAGCACATCTTCGAAAGCGTCGAAGGATCGCTCAAACGTCTGCGCATCGACTACATCGACCTTTACCAGTGTCATCGGTTCGACCCCGAGGTGGAGCCGTTCGAACTGATCCGCGCCATGGACGACCTCATCCGCCAGGGAAAGATTCTCTACTGGGGCGCCAGCGAGTGGTCGGCACTCGAGATCAAGAACATCTGTGCCCTGGCCCGTGAAATGCGCGCTCATCCGCCGGTGTCGAATCAGCCCGAATACAGCATCGCCGCCCGCCAAATCGAGACCAACGGCGTCCAGCAGGCGTGCGTGGAGGAACGACTCGGGATGGTGTTGTGGAGCCCACTCAAACAGGGCATTCTGACCGGCAAGTATTCCGGAGGGAAGATCCCGGCTGACAGCCGCGCCGCCAGCGAGGAGATGAACATCTTCCTGCAGGAGGTGGATCGCGATCTCGTGGATCGCGTGGATCGGCTGCAGCCGATCGCTCATCGGAACGGGATGACCCTGGCGCAACTGGTGATCGCGTGGTTGTTGTCGCGGCAGGCCGTCACCAGTGTGATCATCGGCGCCACGAAGGCCGCGCAGGTCGAGGAGAACATCGCCGCCACGACGTTCAAACTGACCGACGAAGACCTGGCCGGGATCGAAGAACTCTTCCCCGCCACGGACTTCGGGGGGTAGCAGACACACACACCGACACCGTCGCAAAAGGGCCGGCCCGCGAGTTGGCCGCAAATGCGGTGCGTTCCCTTTCGCCGATGCTCTCCGCGCTACGGCGCCAGCGGGATGATCTTGCTCTCGGTGATTTGCGTCGTGAAGGCCTTGATCATCTCAACGATCTGCTGCTGCCGTTCGACGCTGTACTTCGGTCCGCGGAACTCGAAGTCGTCCAACCCGCCGAAGTAACGCAGCAGCGGAATGCCGGCTGCGATGTCGGCGGGATAGTAACTGTTGAAGATCCCGCTATACAAGCGCAGGGCGTGCCGGTCGAGCGTGTTGCGCAGGTTCTCGGCCGGCTCCAGGCTGAAAGCGGGCTGGAAGTCCGGCGGGACGTAGATCAAGTCGCGGATGTCATAAATCGCAACATACCACTCGCGACCGTCCTTGTCGATCCAGCTCTCCGAGCGCGCCATCTCGCCCCCGGCGTACTTGGCGCGCTTCGCCACCTTGTCCGGCCAGTCGTCGGGATAGGCAATATCGCCTTCGGGCACGACGCGCGCCTCGTCCGCCTGGGTGAGCAGTCGCGCTTCGTCCGCCTTGTACGCGCTGCGCAGAGCGTCTTCGTAATAAACGCGCTGCCGATCACGCTCTAATACGGCCTCCGTGTCGAAGATTTCCTTCCCGGGACGATAGCCGTAGTCGTCCGGCACCTGCCGTCGCAGCGTCCGCTGGCGGAGCGTCCGGGCCTCGGCGCGCGTGTCGATCGTGTCGCGGTCGGCACCGGTGTAGCGTCGCGCAACCCGCGCCGCGGCGCGCGCCTGGTCGTCAAGATAGTCGTCGAACCCCGGCCAGGCCGGTTCACCGGCCGCCTGCGCGCGGAGCGCTTCCATGTCTATTCCGGCTCTCTCGGCCCGCGCCAGGATGCCCTCCGCCTGCAGTTCATAAACGCTCGCGTCCACCTCGCGCGGCAGCTCCTTCAGGAGGTTGAGCACGCGTTGCGCACGGACGGCGGCGTCCCTGAGGTTATTCCTCCGCAGCGCCTTGCGCGCCAGCACCAGTTCCAATTCGGCCTGCGCCAACGTTACTTTGATGCGGGCCGCTCGCTCCAACTCTCCCAGGTCGTCCGGCTCTTCCACGGCAACGCGCGGCTCTTGACCAGTCCCCATAGTCACCGGCGTGTCCTGCCGCTCGGCCGCCGCCTGCGCGATCAGGTCATAATCGTCATCGTCGCTCGCATCGGCGGACTGGGCGACGAAAGTGATCAGCCCTGCCACGGCGAGGAAGGCGCTGACAGTTTTCATGGCGGTTGCTCCTGGTACCAGCGGCGCCACGCCGCTTCATCGAACCCGAAATCTTCCCCGGTGATCTTTCTCAACGCTTCCAGCACCTCCGTGCGGAAGACGGTCACGTCCCGCATCTGGTACTCGCTGCCAACGGCGACGAACCCCGGTCCGAGCGACTCGATCCCGAGCACGGGCGAATGCCGAATCTGCGCTGCGGTTCCGAGCGCGACCACCGTCGGCGTGTCGAAAGTGGTCGCGTAACTGCCGAAATAGTACCGAACCGAAACCTCCACCCACTTCCGCCGTTGTGCCTTGAGCACGTCGATCAGATCCGGCACGGCCGAGGCCGCCTCCAGCATGCCCAGGCCGATCGCGGCGCGGCGAATCAACCGATCGTTATTGCGGGAAAGCGCCTCCCGAAACTGCGGTATGACCCGCGGATCGTTCCGCCGCTCGAGCTCACGTAGCGCCCGCCGCCGGATGCCCTCATCCTTGTCCACCAGCGAGAGCACCGCCAGGTTCATCGTGGCCTCGTCCTGCGGGAAGTGGCTGAGCACCTCGACCAGCGCGTCGCGACAGGCCCAGTTGCCTTCGCTGAGCAGGCGCGTCAGCGGCAAAATGGCCAGTGGGTCGCGGATCGCGACGATTTTCTCACGACCCCGCCGCTGGAGACGATCCACCGAGCTGTCGAGCTTGTTCTTCTTGATGGCGCGAATCTGCACGGTCCATTGCGCCTGAATCGCCGCCACGACCTTCTCGTCGTCATTGTCCGCGACGTGGCGGTCGGCCGTCTTTTTCCGGCTTTCGCTGCCCTCGGGGCGCAGCAGTACGGTTCGGCCCTCCACCCACATCCCTGCCACGCGGACGTAACCCAAGGCGACGCGCGCGGGCTCGCAGTCGGGATCCAGTTCGATCGCCCGTTTCAGGTGCTTCCGCCACGGCGACCTTAACCCGTGTTCCTCGCACCACTTAGCTAGCTCGATCTGCGCCGCCGGTGTGTCGGCGGTCTGCTCGCGCAGCTCCACATACTCGTCGAGGAGAGAAGGCTTCTTTTCGATATGGTCAACCGCATCGGCCGGCACCGTGACCGTTCCCAGCACGGTGCGAACCTTGTAGCTTTTCTCATCCTGCTCGATGATCCTGCCTTCGACGCTGCCGCCGTTGTGGAGGTGTAGAATGTCCGCGTTCGCGGATAGGACCGTGTAGGCAAGACCTATCCCGGCCAGCGTCACGCTCCACACCAGCGCGAACACGCCCGTCCAGCCTTCCCCGGGGGTTAGCCTGCGACGCATCGTTGCCTCCGCGTTGCTGTCGCGCTACTCCGCAGTGATTATAAACGATCCCCCGGCTGTCCGACAATCGCGAACCTCAATCGATACCCACCTCCGTCTTGTCTAACATGCAAAACTACAAGGACTTGCGCAGTACCCGCCTACTTCCGCTGGCGGCCGCAGAGCCCTTCCTCGTCACCAGCGCACAGAAAAGCGGCCGGAAAGGGCGAACCCTTCGACCCCGGCCGCTCTTCGACGGCAAAGGAGGCTACTCAAGATCTCTATATGGGTATACCGTCGCCGGGTTGCACTCAATCGGCCCCGCAGCGACACCCGTTCTCAGTGTCTCAGTTACTCCTTCACCTCGAATTCGGCGTCAATCACGTCGTCGTCCTTGCTGTCGCCGCCGGGCTTGGCCTCGCTCGCAGCGGCACCGGCGCCGACCCCCGGCTCCGCGCCGCTGGCAGCGGCCTGTGGCCCCTCCCCCGTGGACTTGTAAACTTCTTCGGCCAGACGGTGCGAAGCGGTGGTCACGGCCCCGATCGCCTTTTCGATTGCCGCCGCGTCGTCGCCTTTCTGGGCGTCCTTGAGACGATTGACGGCCTGCTCGATTTCGCCGCGCGTCTGCGCGTCGACCTTGTCGCCGTGTTCCTGGAGCGTCTTCTCGGTCGTGTACGCGATCTGGTCGGCCTGGTTTCGCAGGTCGATCAGCTTGCGCTGCTTCTCGTCTTCGGTGGCGTGCATCTCGGCGTCCTTGACCATTTTCTGCACTTCGTCGTCACTGAGGCCGGAAGACGACTTGATTTCAATCGACTGCTCTTTCCCCGTGCCGAGGTCCTTGGCCGAGACGTTCAGGATGCCGTTCGCATCGATGTCGAAGGTCACCTCGATCTGTGGGACGCCGCGTGGTGACGGCGGTATCCCGGTGAGCTGGAAGCGGCCGAGCGTGCGGTTATCGTCAGCCATTTGCCGCTCGCCCTGGAGCACGTGGATGTCCACCGCAGGCTGATTGTCCGCCGCCGTCGAGAAGATCTCCTTCTTGCTGGTTGGAATGGTCGTATTGCGCGTGATCAGCGTCGTCATCACGCCGCCCAGCGTCTCAACCCCCAGCGAGAGCGGGGTGACGTCGAGCAGGACGATGTCCGATTTCTCCCCGCTGAGCACGGCCGCCTGGATCGCCGCTCCCAGCGCGACGACTTCGTCAGGATTGATGCTGCGGTTCGGTTCTCGGCCGAAGATGCCCTGCACCAGATTCTGGACCAGCGGGATACGCGTCGAACCCCCTACCAGCGCGATGTCACCGATGTCCGAGGGTGCCAACTTCGCATCCTGCAAGGCCTGCATCACAGGTCCCCGGCAGCGCTCGACGAGCGGCTCAATCAGCTGCTCGAGCTTCGCCCGGGTGATCGTTATTTGCATGTGCTTCGGACCGCTGGCGTCCGCCGTGATGTACGGCAGATTGATGGTGGTTTCCATGCTGGTGGACAGCTCGCACTTGGCGCGTTCGGCGGCCTCCTTGAGTCGCTGGAGTGCCATCGGGTCCTTCCGCAGGTCGATCCCTTCCTTCTTGCGGAACTCCTCGGCGAGATAATTGATCAGTTCCTCGTCGAAGTCGTCACCGCCCAGGTGCGTGTCGCCGTTGGTGCTCAGCACTTCAAAGACGTTGTCGCCGACGTCGAGAATAGAGATGTCGAACGTGCCGCCGCCAAGGTCAAAGACTGCAATCTTCTCGTTGGCCTTCTTTTCAAGGCCGTACGCCAACGCCGCCGCCGTCGGCTCGTTGATGATCCGCTCGACCTTCAGACCCGCAACCTGACCGGCTTCCTTGGTGGCCTGGCGTTGCGAATCATTGAAGTAGGCCGGAACCGTGATCACCGCCCGCTCGACTTTCTCGCCCAGGTACCGTTCGGCGGTAGCCTTGAGGTCGCGTAGCACCATCGCCGAGATCTCGGGCGGCGCGTATTTCTTCTCGCCCGCCTTGACTCGCACCAGCTCTTCCGCCCCACCGGTGATCTGGAACGGTACGATCTTCTCTTCGTGAGCTACCTCATTGTGGCGTCGGCCCATGAATCGCTTGATCGAATAGACGGTGTTTTCCGGGTTCGTAACCTGCTGGTTCTTGGCGCGTGTGCCAACGAGCCGCTCCCCCTTCTCGGTGAACGCCACCACCGAAGGTGTCAGCCGTGCACCCTGTTCGTTGACGAGCACCTTCGGCTGCCCGGCTTCCATGACGGCGACAACCGAATTGGTCGTTCCCAAGTCGATGCCGATGATTTTGGACATTTCCGGGACTCCTGATTGTCCGTGCGCAGCAGCGCGTGTGTCGTGCGCAGACGCACACTTACTCCTCGGCAAGCAAGCGGGGTACCATTTGTGCCCAGCCGGTGCCTCTGGTCGTAAATCGTTTTCAAATAAACACTTATAGCTTGGCCGCGTCAAGCGCCGCTTCCCGCGCCGCTGCCAATCTGACATGCACGGATTTCGTGAGGCTCGTCTGGGCAAACCGGTCCCCGCCGCCGCCTTTTGAAGACGCCTACGGCTCATCCCGCCCACCGAAACCGCGCTCGGGCAATCGGGCGCAAAGCCGCCGGTACACGCCGAGCGGCAACGCCCGGGCCAACCGGGCCAGCAGCCACGTTTGCCAGGGAAACCAGTATTCGGCCCGCTCTCGCTGGCTCGCTCAAGCGATCTGCCTGCCCGCTTCGGCGGGCTTCAACATGAACTTCAGGACCGCGCGCCGGTGTCCCGCGATCAGTGGTGTGTCCGCGAAACCGGGGCAGATCGTCGTCACCTTCACGTTGCACCGGTGCAAGTCCACCCGCAAGCTCTCCATCAGCGTTACGATTGCCGCCTTGCTGGCCGAGTACGCCCCGGCGTCCGGCAGGCCGAGCATCGCGGCGATGCTCGCCATCGCCACGCCGTGCCCACACCGCCGCTCGACCGAGGTGGATTCGGTGTCGTCGTCCATCGGCGCCTCTCGAAGGGTGGTTTCGTGCCCGCAGTCTCACCAATCCTTTCGCGTATTCGATCTATATAACCGTGTACGATCATGCAGCGCCAACCGAGCCCGAAGCGCAAGCGAGGGATGAAATAACGCCTGCGTAA
>JBHHZX010000018.1:0-21008 GCA_046758265.1 Phycisphaerae bacterium | reverse complement strand
GTAAAACCTCGGTGATCTTCGCCACGCGCCACGAAGAAGGGGCGCTGCTGGCATGCCTGAACGTGCTGGCCGACCACCATCTGAACCTGACGAAACTGGAGTCCCGGCCGAGACCGAACACGCCATGGGAGTACCTTTTCTATGTCGATTTCGAGGGAAACCTCGCCGAGGAGAACGTCGACCAGGCCTTGCGGTCGCTCGCCTCCCAGACGAGCTTTCTGAAGGTGCTCGGCTCGTACCCGGCCCGCGTGCGGCCGGATGAGCGGCCGGTCGAGCCGCGACCGCCCCACGTGTCGCCACCGGCGGCGCCAAAGTCTAGCGCCGAAGCGCACACGCTACCGCCCGCAGTGCTCCAGACCTTGGAAAAAAAGGGCTACAAGCTCGTTTCACGCGCTAACCGCACGCACGACACGCGGATTCGGGTTGGCTCGGTATTGGTCGGCGGGCAACGGCCGATCGTGATCGCCGGTCCGTGCGCGGTCGAGTCGCGCGAGCAGGTCTTCGCCTGTGCGCGACTCGTCAGAGAACTTGGCGGGCACATACTTCGCGGCGGCTGCTTCAAGCCGCGCACTTCGCCGTATGCGTTCCAGGGCTTGGGGTACGAGGGACTGGACCTGCTGGAGGAAGCCGGCCAAGCGTTCGGGTTGCCGGTCGTGACGGAAGTGCTGCACCCGGCGGACGCCGAGCGGGTCGCGCGGCAGGCGGACATCCTGCAAGTCGGCGCGCGCAACATGCAGAATTTCTCGCTGCTCAAGGAAGTCGGGCGCATTGATCGGCCGGTGCTGCTGAAACGCGGCATGATGGCGTCGATTGACGAATGGCTCGCGGCCGCCGAATACATTCTCGCGCACGGGAACCAGCAGGTGATCTTATGCGAGCGCGGGATCCGCACGTTCGAAACAGCTACACGCAGTACGCTCGACCTCAGCGCGGTACCGGTCGCGCGCGAACGCACTCACCTGCCGGTGATCGTCGACCCGTCGCACGCCTGCGGGGCTTGGCGCTGGGTACCGGCGATGTCCGAAGCGGCGTTGGCGTGCGGCGCACACGGAGTGATGGTCGAGATCCATCCGGATCCCGCTCAGGCGCTCAGCGATGGTCCGCAGGCACTTGACTTCGACAGATTCCGCGAGTTGATGGACCGGGTGCACCGGGCGGTCGACGCGCAGTAGATCTGCTTCGAAGCCCGTTCGCGATCAACCTGGGTTGACACCGCCGAGCTGTTCATTGCCCAGCGAGTACAACCGGCGCACGGAGGTGTCTTCGTGCATGTGCGAGGCCACGACCCGGCCCACGAAGACGATGTGGTCACCGCTCTCGAGTTCTGATTCAAGTTTGCACTCGAAACTGGCGACGGCGTCGCTCAGCAGTACGCTGTCGATTTGGGTGGCGGGCTGGGTTTTCGTTCCACACCGGGCGAGTTTGTCCACGTCGCGGCCGGACTGCGTACCGTGAAAACGCGCGTCCTCGACCATCTTCGCAGACGGAAAGCTGAGCACGAATTCCCGCGCCTGCCGGATGGCCTGAAGCGAGTATCTCGTCTTCCCCACGGCGATCGCCATCATTGGTGGCTCGTGCGAGACGAGCATGGTCCAGCCGAGGGTGATCGGGTTGTGTTTGCCGCGCGCGTCTTTCGCGACGGCGATCGCGACCTGCTCCGGGTACCTTCTCGAAACGGCCTGTTCGTAGGTTGTGGCGAGTTGCATGGCGTCCTCCATTTGCCCGGCGAGTGTAGCTATTCCTGCGTCGGCGCGAGGTACTATCGCGGGCGAGCCGATCTTTGCAACCGCGGCCGGCTCGGTTCTTGGCGACCGAGCTCCGGAGCTTGGTGTCTGTCGAGTCTCCGCGACCGTCTCGCGCCGAACGCGCGGACGGGTGCGCGATTAGGCACTCCGCAGGTTCCTTCCCATTTCCGCCGGTTTCCCGACCCACCCAGTGCGGTGCGACCCCGGGCTGGATTCATGCAGCCGCTACTTCGCCTGAGGCATTAAGTCCGGAGCAGGTAAAGTGTTATGCCACACGGTGTCTGCGACGGCGCGCGCGGCATTCGCCATTTCTAGAGACGGGGGCTTTATCGGGCCCGCGGATTCGATATTCTGGTACGGCATGAGGTCGGCGTTGGCGCCGGCGCATCAGTTTGGCATGGGGAATTCGGGGTGGGAGGGTCTCGTTGACGAAGGATGTTTGCGTGATCGGGCTGGGCAGAGTGCCTCGTCCGGAGATTCACGTGGCCTCGTACGAAGTGAGGTGATGACGATGCGTAGATGTGATCGGTTGGGCAAGAACAGAATTCGATGGTCGCTGTCGTGCATGTATTCCCTGTTTGTCGTCGCCGGATCTGCGCTCGCAGCCGATGAGCACCCGCTACTGGCGATCATGCAGGACGAGCTGCAACAGTCGATGGAGAACCTCGTCGGGTCGGACGGAACGAAGCCGTATTTTCTGCAATACGCCGTTACCGACGATAAGGGCGTCAACATCTCCGCCTCGCTGGGAGCTGTCACGTACAACATCGTGAGCCATACGCGGTTGCTGGACGTGGACGTTCGCTGCGGCAACTACACCCTGGACAACACGCATCAGATTCGCGACCGGGGCTTTGGCGGTTTTGACTATTTCCGTGGGGGCTGGACCACCCTACCGTTGGATGACGACCCCGTGGCTACACGCCATGCCATCTGGTTGCGCACGGACGAGCAGTTCAAGGCGGCCTTCAAGCGGCTGGCTCAGGTCCGCGCCAATGTCAAGGTCAAGGTGGAAGAAGAGGATCCCTCGGATGACTTCTCGCGGGAAGAGCCGAGCGTCCACATCGGATCGTGGGTCGAACAATCCTTCGACCGCGCGCAACTCGTCGAACGAGTGAAAAAGTATTCCCAGCGCTTCCGGGCATACCCGTCGATTTACAACTCGGGCGTGTCGTTGTCGGGCGAGGTTACGAATCGCCTGGCGGTGAGTTCGGAAGGCGGCAAGCTTCAATTCGGTCGCGGTTGGTGGCGCATCTCGGTCCACGCGTCGACGATCGCGGAGGACGGAATGGAGCTATCCCAGTACGAGACGTTCGACGCGCACACGCTGAGCGGACTACCGGATGACGAAACCGTGATGCAGGCCGTGGACCAGGTGATCGCGGACGTGCTGGCCCTGCGTGAAGCCCCGATCGTCGATCCGTACACCGGTCCGGCCATCCTGATGCATCGGGCCAGCGGGGTTTTCTTCCACGAGATTTTCGGTCACCGCATCGAAGGCCACCGCCAAAAGGACGTCGAGGAAGGGCAAACCTTTGCCAAGAAGATCGGCCAGGAGGTCCTTCCCACGTTTCTCAGTATTGTGGATGACCCGTCCCGTCGGCAGTTCAAGGGTAAGGACTTGAATGGATTCTACGAGTTCGACGATGAGTGCATCCCAGGCCAACCGGCGCGCATCGTGGAGAACGGGGTACTGAAGACCTTTCTGCTCTCCCGGTCTCCCACGCGCGGTTTCACCAAGTCCAACGGTCATGGCCGGCGCCAGCCGGGCAGCAAGGTCGTCGCGCGACAGGGCAACTTCATCGTCGAATCGACCAGGCAGGTCCCGTTTGAAGAATTGCGTGCCATGCTGGTCGAGGAGTGCCAGAAGCAGGGCAAGGAATACGGCCTGCTCTTCCAGGACATCTCCGGCGGGTTTACCAGCACCCGAACGTGGTCACCACAGGCGTTCAAGGTGCTTCCCCTTGTGGTTTATCGCGTGTATGCGGACGGCCGGCCGGACGAGCTGGTCCGTGGTGTTGACATCGTGGGCACGCCGCTGACCTGCTTTTCGAAGATCTTGTGCACCGCCGATGACGCGGACGTGTTCAATGGCATCTGCGGCGCCGAATCGGGCGCGGTACCCGTTTCCGCCGTTTCGCCCAGCATCCTGGTCGAGCAGATCGAGGTTGAGAAGAAGCGCAAGGCCCAGGACCGGCCGCCCATCCTGGAGGCCCCGATTGCCTCCGAGAAGGGGTAGTCGCGGTGTTGCCGACGGAGCGGGTGCGGTTAATTGATGATTCCTTCCTTTTTCGCAGAGGAGATCGAAAATGACACGGTTCATTTCCGTCATCGTCGCAATCATTTGTCTCTTGCCGACCGCGGCCTGGGCCGACGAGACCGTAAAGGAGGAGATGAAGCGGGACGTCGTGCTGCGCGCGCTGGTCGACGAGTTGGAGCGCGGCAAGGTCGGCCTGGAACTTGAAGACCTGCAACGCCCCTACTTCATCGAGTACGCCCTCGTCGATTCCGCCGGTGCTTCCGCCAGCGCCAAGCTGGGTGCCTGGACGGGTTCGAACGAACGCCGCTCCCGGCGGTTGCGCACCGACGTCCGCGTCGGCTCGTACGAACTGGACAACACCAACTTCCGGGGCGATTACGGTGGGTTCTATTTCGGCGGCATGTTCGGCGGTGGTATGGGCGCGCCGATCCCGATCGAGGATGACTACACCGCCGTCAGACAGGGTATCTGGTGGTCCACCGATCGGCAGTACAAGTCCGTCACCGAGAATTACGAGCGGAAGCTGGCCTTCATGAAGACCAAGATGATCGAGGATAAGCCGGACGATTTCTCGCGCGAGGAGCCGGCCGTCTACTTCGAAGATCGTGTCGATGTCTCGATCGATCTGCCACGCTTGGAGCAAACCGCCGTGGAGCTCTCCCGGATCTTCCGAGATTACCCCCTTGTCCAGAGCTCAAGCGTCAGCGTCAACGGAAGTGGCGGCAATAGCTATCTGATCAACACCGAGGGAACGCGCTTGCGTACCTCGGACAGGCGCTTTTCCGTCTCCATCAATGCGACCGTGCAGGCCGACGACGGGATGAAGCTGTCGGACTCCATCAACGTCTACGCCCGGAAGCTTGAAGATCTTCCGTCGCTCGAAGAACTGTCGCAGCGCTGCCGGAAGATGGTCAAGCAGCTCATCGCAGTCAAGAAGGCGCCGAAGCTGGAGACCTACACGGGTCCGGTGTTGTTCGACGCTGAGGCGGCGGCCTCCATTTTCTCTCAGCGGCTGGCGAGCAAGTTCACCGGCGGGCAGCGACCGGTCGGCAGTCAAAGTGACCCGGACGACTTCGAAAAGAAGCTCGGCAGACGGATCCTGCCGCGCTTCATCAACGTTGTTGACGACCCTACCCAGGAGACCATCAGCAACGTGCCGGTCATGGGGCACTATCTCTATGACGACCAGGGTGTGAAGGTCAAGCCGATCACGCTGGTCGAAAACGGCCGCCTCAAGGCCTTGGTCATGTCGCGCAACCCTTCCAAGGAGTTCAACAAGTCGACCGGGCATGGCCGTGGGGCGTATCAGCCCAGTTCTTCCACCGGCTGCTTGATCGTGACTGCCACCGATGCTGCTGACGACGAAGCGCTCAAGGAGCAGTTGCTCGAAGCCTGTGAGGATGAAGACCTCGAATTCGGTATCCGCATCGCTTCCTTGGGGAGCACCGGCCGCGGTCGTGGCCGGTACTATCCCGGCTTCGATTTTGGTGGTTTTGGCGGAGCTGGCGGCGGCACCACGCCCCTGGTCATGTACGAGGTTTATCCTGACGGCCACGAGGAACTCATCCGCGGCGCGGAGATCGCCCGGTTCGACCTGAAAGCGTTCAAGCGCGTCCTGACGGCCGGAGACAGCCCGTATGTCCTCAACACCGGCGGTGGCAGGCAAGGACGGACGATCGTCGCCCCCGCCATGTTGTTCGAGGAATTGGACCTGGCGAAGATCGATCGGGACTTCGACCAGCCGCCGATTCTTGCGAATCCGCTGAGCCGAGCAGTAGAGGAATAAGTGTCGATGCTGCCGGTCAGAGCGGTTGATTCGCGGCGGGTCGCAAGGCAAAGGCGCAACGGACAAGTCCCGGACAAGACTTGCGGGTGCGAGACACGGCTGATACAGCCGTGCCACGCCTGAATGACCCTTATCAGTGGCAGGGCCGTGTCGGCCGCCGGGGCACCGCGCGGCGTGCTTGCCTGCGGGGGACCAGCGGCCGTACCGTTTCTTGAGCTCTCGGATCTGCCGCCTGTATCGCTCTGTTTCCGCGGAGTCGCATTTGCCCAAGAGCCAGCGCTGGTTCTCCGCTTCTGGCCAGCGAAACCAGTTCCAGGGCCGTCGTAGATCCCGAATCGACGCGACCCTCAACCGACCAGGTGAAGCAAGTAGTCCAAGCGCCCGGAAAGAACAAGTCTACGCCCTGAATACTTCATCACCTCGCGAATCGCCGCCCGATACTTCGGCGCGTAGCAGTGCGCGGGGCATTTCTTGCACATCGGCTTCGGCTCCAGCGGGCAGTGCGTGCGCTTCACGAAGGCATGTGCGAGCAGCTTCTGACACGAACGGCAAAGACGCACGGGCTTCCCGTGGATCTCCAGCAAATCATATCCCTTCAGCCTCACGCGAGTCTTCTCGACACCTGGATGCCGCTGGCGGCAGTAGATGCAGATGAAGTTGCTCAGGAGCTTCAGGTCGCGCAGCAACTTGCGCTCCCCGGCCCCAACGACCAGCTTTCCGCCGCGCGCTGCCGCACTGTTACCCGCCGCATCGGCCATCATCGATTCCCACCGTAGCGTTGGGTCTCCGTGCCCGACGTCCATCGGGGCATCGCCGGTCGCATCAACCGGCAGGCTTGAGCGACGCTTTCAGGTCGGCCATTGGATCCTTGTTCGACGTCAGGTTCAGGTCGTACTTGTCCTGCAAAACCTTGAAGACGTTGGGCGAGATAAATGCCGGCGGTTTCGGGCCGATCCGAATGCCCTTGACGTCCAGCGCCAGCAGTGTCAGCAGCACCGCCACCGCTTTCTGCTCGAACCACGACAGCACGATCGTCAGCGGCAGATCGTTCACGCCGCAGTCGAAAGCCTTGGAAAGCGCCAAGGCGACCTGGATGGCGCCATAGGCATCGTTGCACTGCCCCATATCGAGCAGCCGCGGGATCGGCCCCACCCCCTCGAGCTCGATCGTCCCGAAGTCGTTATCGCGGATGCGGTACTTCCCGCAGCCCAGCGTAAGAACGATGGTGTCCTTGGGCGTGTTCGCGGCAAACTCCGAGAAATAGTTCCGCCCCAGCTCGGCCCCGTCGCAGCCCCCGATCAGGAAAAAGTGCTTGAGCTTTCCGGCCTTGACGGCGGCGACAATCTTGCCCGCCAAGCCAAGCACGACCGAATGATGGAAGCCGATAGTAGACTCCTTGACCGGTTTGTCCGGCAACGGCTCACACTTCCTGGCACACTCGATGACCTGCGAGAAATCGTTGGAGGTCAGGCGTGTGCCGCCGGGAACCGCGGTGACGCGGGTGGTGAAGAGACGGTCCTTGTAGGCCTCAGGGGGGATCAGGACGCAGTTGGTCGTAGCGAGCACCGGGCCGGTGAACCTGGCAAACTCACTTTTCTGCTTTTGCCAGGCCCCGCCATAATGCCCGACCAGATGCTTGTATTTGCGCAGTTCGGGGTACATGTGGGCTGGCAGCATCTCGCCGTGGGTGTAGACGTTGATGCCGGTGCCGTCGGTTTGCTTGAGCAGATCTTCCAGATCGAGCAGGTCGTGCCCGGTGACCAGGATGCCGAGGCCCGGCCGGGTGCCTTCGAACACGGTCGTGGGCGACGGCGTGCCGTACCGTTTTACGTGCCCCTCGTCGAGCATCCCCATCACGCGTAGATTCTTGCGACCGCACTCCAGCACCAGCTCAAACAGGCTCTCGACGTCGAAGTTGACGTTGGTGACCGTGGCGAAGAGCGCCTCCTCGAAGAAGGCGTCGACCTTTTCGTCGACCATCCCGAGCCGGCGGGCGTGGTGCGCGTAGGCCGCCATCCCCTTCAGGCCGTACAAAAGGATCTCCTGTAGCGACTGCATGTCGGGGTCTTTTCCGCAGACGCCGATGTCCACGCAAGCGGTCCCGTGCGCCGTCTGTTCACATTGATTGCAAAACATCCGAGCAACTCCTATCGAATCTGTCGTTCCGCGGCAGGCAACGTTACGTTCCGAACTGCGAGACCGTGTCGGCTGAGATCCGGCGACGGGCGATCACCTGACCGCGCGTACTGATCACCACGTCGTTGACCGGGACAGCGCTGCCCGCGCGGCGGCGGGCCTCCAGCACGGCGTGCAGGATACCCGTACAGCAGGGGACTTCCATGTGGGCCACGGTGATATCCGTCAGGTCGTTGCCTCGGATCATCGCTTCAAGTTTCTCGACGTATCCGCGCGTGTCGTCCAGCTTCGGACAGGCGATTACGACCGCGTGGCCGCGAAGCATCTCGGCGTGAAAATCGGCGTAAGCGACTGGCACGCAGTCCGCGGCAACAAGCAAGCGGGCGTTGCGCAGGACGGGAGCGGTAGCGGGGAGCAGCCGGAGTTGCACCGGCCAATGCGTCAGAGCGGATGGCTGTCCGGGGGGCGCGCATTGTTCGGCCAGCGGCGCAGCCCCCGACACCCCATCTTTTTTCCCGGCAAACTGCGCGAAGCGCGCTCCCGGACAGCCGTTGTTTCGTTTTGAGGCCGAGGAGGCGAAGGCCATCGCCCGGGCTGGTGGGTGAGCTGGCCCGGCAGTGGCCGCCGGCTTCGGGCCGGTGTCTCGCAAGTGCGCCGCGACGGTTTCTTCGTCGAAGACGTCGGCCGGACGCCGCTCGATCCGGATCGCGCCCCGGGGGCAATGTCCGAGGCAGGCGCCCAAGCCGTCGCAGAGCCGGTCGGCGACGAGACGGGCCTTGCCGTTGACGAGCTGCAACGCGCCCTCCTGGCACGCCGGTATGCACAGCCCGCAGCCGTCGCACAAGTCCTCATCAATCGTGACGATTTCCCGCAACATGGTTGCATCCTCTGGTCGACCGGCGACATTGGTCGCTCAGCCCGCTTGTCGAGACACGAACAGTTTCGGAAAATCACGTCCACCGGACCTTGATCTGGATTAAGTGGCGAGATTTTTTTTCAGGACGACCGCCGTGATAGCGCCCTCGACGAAAGAGATACTCAGTAAATGCGGTCTTTTCCGCCGCCTGAGCGAGGAATCGCTGGCGCTGCTCGATTCGGTGGCGCGGCTCAAACGGTTCAAGAAGGGGGCGCGGATCTTTCGCCAGGGCGACGAATGTCCGGGCCTTTACTGTGTTGGGAGCGGTATCGTCCGTGTTTACAAAATTGCTCCGAGCGGCAAGGAGCACGTCCTGCACTTTTCCGAAGCGGGCATGACGTTTGGGGAGGTGGCGGCCATCGGTCGGTTCCCGTGCCCGGCCCACGCCGAAGCGGCGGAGGACACCCTTTGCGCGCTGCTGCCGACCGACGACTTTCGCAGACTGCTGAGGACCAGCCACGAATTGTGCTTACAGTTCACCGAGGGCATGGCGCAGTGGGTTCGCCAACTGGTCGGGCTGCTCGAGGACATCGTCTTGCGCGACGCAACTGGGCGGGTCGCCGGTCACCTGCTGCGGGCGGACAAATCCGGCGGTACGGCGCCGTTCGTGCTGCCCGTCCTGAAGAGAGACCTTGCCAGCCATCTCGACCTGACCAGCGAAACGCTCTCCAGAACGTTGCGCCGCCTGGCCGAGAGCGGTCTGATCGAGCAGCCCGCGCCGCAGCAGATACGGATCCTCGATCGCGAGGCGCTCCGCGAAGTAGCCGAGGGCCTGCTGCCGGCGGAATTCGCGTGAGCACGCCGGCAGCCGCCCAGGCTGGCGCCTGTCGGGCACGAGAAGAAACAAGGGGGCACCGGCCCTTGTATTTGCGAGAATTTGCGAGAAGATAGGGGCGTGGAAGGCAGGTCATAGAGAGGAGCGAGATGAGCAAGATCCGGTTGGCGGTCGCCGGGGTGGGGAATTGCGCCAGTTCGCTGCTTCAAGGTCTCGCATATTATCGCAATCGGAAGTCGGTGGACACGGCGGGTCTGCTCCACCCCGAAATCGGAGGATATCGGTTGAGCGATATCCGGGTGGTGGCGGCGTTCGACGTGGACCGGCGCAAGGTCGGCCGGCCGCTCGAAGAGGCCGTGTTCGCGCCCCCGAACTGCACCACGGTTTTCCAGCGTGAGCTTCCATCCTACGGCGTAACGGTCCAGATGGGCCCCGTACTCGACGGCGTTGCGGGCCACATGCAGAGCTACCCGGAGGAGCGGGCGTTTCGCATTGCCGACGCGGAGCCCTGCGACGTAGCGCAAGTCTTGCGCGCGGCGCAGGCCGACGTGCTTGTTTGCTACCTGCCGGTCGGCTCGGAAGAGGCGGTCCGGCACTACGCCCAGGCCGCCCTCGACACCGGCGTGGCTTTCGTAAACTGCGTGCCCGTCTTCATCGCCTCCAACCCCGAATGGGCCGAGCAGTTCCGCAAGAAGGACGTGCCCGTCGTCGGCGACGATATCAAGAGTCAACTCGGGGCCACCATCACGCACCGCGTCCTGACGCGCCTGATGGGGGATCGCGGCGTCAAGCTGGACCGCACGTACCAGCTCAACACGGGCGGCAACACCGACTTCTTGAACATGCTCGAGGAGTCCCGCCTCACGACGAAGCGTGTCTCCAAGACCGAGGCGGTCCAGTCGCAGATGGATGCCCCACTTGCCCCGGAGAACATCCACATCGGCCCGTCGGACTACGTTGCCTGGCAAAGAGACAACAAGGTTTGCTTTCTCCGGATGGAATGGCGTGGCTTCGGCGATGTCCCGTGCAACCTCGAGTGCCGCTTGAGCGTAGAGGACTCGCCCAACAGTGCCGGGGTGGCCATTGACGCGATCCGCTGTGCCAAGCTGGCGTTGGATCGCGGCGTGGGTGGTCCGCTGGAGGCCATCTCCAGCTTTGCCATGAAGCACCCGCCGCGTCAGACACGCGATTCCGAGGCGCGTGAGTTGCTGGAACGGTGGATCGCCAACGAGCTATAGACGGTGGCGCCTGCGGCCGAAGCCGAGATACCGGCCGTCCCGCCGTACCCCCATGTCGAGCTTCGGACGAAGCTTACTTCGTCCCGCGACGGTGCGTCGCGGGCGGCCGGTAGAAATCCAAGGGGGCGTCCACCGTGGTTTCGACCCGATCGCCGACTCTGCGATGGGACGCTGCCCCGGGAGATAGTCGATGTCCGCGCGGACAAGCGGATCTGAACCCGACCCGGACACGACCGAGCTGGCTGTCATCCTTGCCGCCGGGCAGGGGACGCGGCTCTCTCCGCGTGAAAACGGTGCGGCGAAACCAACCGTTCGCCTGCTGGGTCTGTCGCTTGTAGAACGGACGATGGTGGCGTGCCTGGCGGCGGGAATCCGGCGGTTCCTGGTGGTGGTGGGGCACCGGGCGGAAGCGGTGCAGGCCCACGTCGAGCGGGTGGCTTCTCGGCGAGGCTGCGAAGCGGTGTTCGTAACCGCTCCCGACTGGGAGCTCGGAAACGGCGCCAGTGCCCTGGCCGTTTCTGGCAGAGTAGGCGACGCTCCGTTCCTTCTTATCATGGCTGATCACCTGGTAGAGTCTCCTCTAATCGAGGCGGTTCTCCGAACTCCCTTGGCCGAAGGTGAAGTCTGTCTCGGTGTCGATCGTGACAAGGCAACTGTTTTTGATCTGGAGGACGTAACCAGGGTCACACTCTCGAATGGCCGCGTCGGGCGGCTGGGCAAGTCCTTCGAGCCGTGGGATGCGGCCGACACCGGCGTCTTCCGGTGCACCGCTGGTCTCTTCGATGGGCTCAGGCGTGCCGCGGCCGGCAACCGACACACCCTGACCGACGGCATGAACGAGCTGGCGGCCGACGGTCGCGTGGCGGCGGTGGATGTCACCGGGGCAGGGTGGCTCGACGTGGACACGCCGGAGGCCTACCGCGAAGCTCGTCGTCGGCTTGTCCAATCGCTCAGACGGGGAAAGGGCGGGGAGGACGGATACGTATCCATCTACCTCAACCGGCCGGTTTCCACGCGGCTGTCTGCGGTTCTGGCATCGACTCCGGTCACGCCCAACCAGATTTCTGTGGCTTGCTTTGTGGTCTGCCTGGCCGGGGCGTTGCTGCTGGGCATGCAGTCTTACGCCGCTTGGGTGGCCGGAGCGCTCCTCGTCCAGCTTTCCTCCGTTGCGGACGGCTGCGACGGCGAGATCGCCCGTCTGAAGCACTTGGCCAGCCCCCGCGGCGCCTGGCTCGACACGCTCCTGGACCGCTACTCTGACATGGCGCTGGCCCTGGCCATCACGTTTTCCTATGCCACATCGCACCCCGGCCCGCTCCCTTGGATCGGAGGCTTTCTGTCTGTCGCCGGTTTCTTGCTGGCGAGTTACGTGACGAAGGAATTCGCCTTGCGCCACGGGCGTCCGTACCCCAGCGACGTTTTGAACCGCCTGAAGCGTCGGGACGTGCGGTTGCTGGTGATTTCCTGCGGCGCTCTCGTCGGCTATCCGTTCGCGGCCCTGCTCGTGGCCGGCGCTCTCTCGCACGCCTGCGTGGCCGGAATTCTAGTCAAAGGTTGGACGGCAAGCGAACGCTGAATGCTCAGGCGTCACCTGATGGGAATCGGCCGGCGGCGTTTTGCTGCACCTGCCCTGGCTTGCTCAATCACTTTCACCGCCCCGGGCGGGTCGTGGGCTGTAGAGACGGGGTTGCCTCACTTCCACGCGATGTCCCACAGGAGCTTGGCGCCGAAATTGGGTGTTGATTCGGAACCGTCCAGGCCCACGTCGAACGCGAGCTTGAGCCCGTGCTCCCAATTGGCAGACGAGGCGAGCTCGCGCACCAGACCCAGTTCGAGGATGTGCTGGTTCCGCTGGCCCTCTTCTTCGCTGACCCGGTGGAGGTAGTTGAGGCCGACCAACGTTTCCTCGTCAATCTGGTAGTCGAAGCCCGGGCCGAGGCCCCACTGGAAGTGTCGGCGTTCCTCACCGCCGGCACCGCTTGAGCCGTTGGCCGTCTGAATGAAACCCTGGAAGTGGAACCGGAACTGCTCACCGAAGGTCTTGGTCGCGATGGCGCTCAGCGTGCCGTCCACGCCGGACGAACCGTCCCCGGAGGGAAAGCGTCCCTGAGCGAATGCACCGAGGGCGGGCAGCGTATCGGTTTCGTTCAAAAACTGATAGAAGAGGGTGAGCCTCAGATCGCCCGCGCCGGAATCGCCGCCCTCGCCGATGCGCGGTTCCTCCAGTTCCAATTCGATGTGAAAGGCGTCGGTGATCCCGTACTTGAGGGACTGGGCGAGCTCGATTTCATCGCTCTCGCCGGACTCCGTGGACCACTTGAAGATGGCCTCAAATTCCCACTCGCCGCGTTCGACGTTGGAGTGGGCTTCGCGGATGTTGAAGAAGCTGCTGACGTCGCGATAGCCCCACGGGGACTCGATCGTTGCTGCCGGTTCGGGTTCCTCGACGGTGGGCGGAACTTCCTGGTCTTGTCTCGACAGGCACGACAGATGGAAACTCGGCGCGGCAAACGGCCGCAAGCTGGCGGAATCCCGCCCGGCCTGCTGCGCGGAAGCGGCATCCGTCAACCAGGTACACGCTGCGGCCATCGTGACGACGGTAACGAGGCGGCTATAGCTCCGCATGACGAACTCCTTTTCAAATGGCCTCTTGATCACGCCCTCGGAGATCTGCTCCAACGAAGTTATTCCGCGCAGGACGGTCAGGCTTGACGGTTCGTAACCTCTGACCCTACGCGAGTTGGTCGGGATTATATCTCGGGCCGCTTGTCACGCAACCCGGGCGCTTCGCTCTCTAAGCTTTTCCGCCGGCGTGTCAAATCCCCAGCGCTGCGCGGATCGCATCAAACAAGAAACTGACGAGCTGGGCAAACAGGATAAACAACGAATTGGACCATAGCACTGTTGAGCCTCCTCGATGTGACTCTGTTCTTCGTTGAGGTCGGCACGATTCAGACGGCCTGGCGCCCCGGACGATGCCACGGTAAGTCAAGACCCGCACGCAGGACTGATGAGCGGCCTGCCGAGCGACGGTGTCGCGGCACGTACGGACCCAGTCAGTCGCAGTCGTTGTTTCGCGCTGCGCTGCGTCTGAGTATGATGATTGGCCGACACAAGGTTCGCTGCGTCGGCAAGTGTCGGCTCGGTAACGCGTTATTCTTGGCTGTGAGCTGCGCGTCGGGCGCGCCTTGAACTGGAATGAGTACGATGGCCTTTGACTTGCCCATCTCGTTGACCCCGCTTGTAGTTGCGATGTTGACCGCCGGCGTTGCTTTCGCGCAGTCGGGCATTCCGCGGCCCGAGCACCCCGAACCGCAAGCCGTTCGCCAGCACTGGCTCAACCTCAACGGCACGTGGGAGTTCGCCGAGACCGACGATGTCTCGGACGAGTCATTCCTGGCGCGCGAACGCTTTCCCGAGTCGATCGTGGTCCCCTTTTGCCGCGAGTCGAAGCTTTCGGGCCTTGGCCGGACAGGTTTCGTGAAGTGTGTCTGGTATCGCCGGCATATCGAGGTTCCGGAGTCGTGGGCCGGGCAACGCGTGCTGCTGCACATCGGTGCGTGCGATTGGCAGACGACCGTCTGGATCGACGAGCACAAGCTTGGCACGCACACCGGAGGTAACGTCCCGATCACGTTCGAGCTCACGAGATTGCTGCGCCCGGAAGGCAACGCGCTGACAATTAGGGCCTTCGATGACACGCGCAGCGGACTGCAACAACTCGGCAAGCAATCTGACCGCGAAGACAGCTACGGTATCTTCTACACGCGGACGACCGGGATCTGGCAGACAGTCTGGCTCGAAGCGGTCGGCCCGACCTACATCGCGAACTTCGCGATTGTGCCCGATCCGGATGCCGGGCGGGTCGTCTTCTCATCCGATCTGAACGGCTGCACCGAGGCGCTTGACCTGCGGGTGGAAGTGTTTGCGGACGGCGAGAAGGTCGGCGACGAGACGCGGCCCGCGTCGCCGCGCGACACGCTCAGTATCGTCAAGCTGGCACGCAAGCGGCTGTGGTCCGTGGCCGACCCGTTTCTGTACACCGCGACGCTGTCGCTGCTGCGCGGTGACGAGGTCGTCGATCGCGTGAACACCTACTTCGGGCTGCGGAAGATCGAGATCCAGGGCCGGCAGTTCGTGATCAACGGCGAGCCGGTCTTCCAGCGGCTGGTGCTGGACCAGGGCTTTTATCCCGATGGTATCTGGACGGCGCCGACCGACGCCGACCTGCGCCGGGACATCGAGCTGTCCAAGGCGGCCGGGTTTAACGGCGCGCGGCTGCATCAGAAGGTCTTCGAGCCGCGTTTTCACTATTGGGCCGACCGGCTCGGCTACCTCACCTGGGGCGAAGGCCCCAGCTTCGGCCCCAACTACGCTGATCCCCGCGTGAACCTGCCGATCGTGCATGAGTGGACGCAGATCGTCCGCCGCGATCGGAACCATCCCTCAATCATCGGCTGGTGCCCGTTCAACGAGACGCGGCCCGAGGCGGGGCCGCTGCAAAACGCGATCTACGAACTCGTGCGAGCGCTCGATCCCACCCGCCCGCTGATCGACTCCAGCGGCTACTACAAAAGTCACCCGAATCCGGACGTGGACTGCCGGCACGACTACACGCAGGACGGTGACGCGCTCGCTGCCCGCTGGGCCCAGATCGATAGCCCCTGGCGGTTCCCCGAGCAGTACGGCATCCGAAGCATCGACCGGCCGTTCTTCCTCAGCGAGTTCGGCGGGATTGGCTGGGTTCCGGAGGGCCAGGAAGGCTGGGGCTACGGCAACAATCCGCAGACGCTCGAGGAGTTCTACGACCGCTACGACGCGTTGATGCGGGCGCTGCAAGACAACCGCTTCATGTTCGCATTCGGCTACACCCAACTCACCGACGTCGAGCAGGAACGCAATGGCATCTATTACTACGACCGCTCGCCGAAGTTTGACATGGAGCGCATCCGCGCGATTACCGCCCGGCCGGCGGCGTACGAGCAGAATCCGCCTTCGGCGCCCGTCACGCGCGACGTCAGATGGCTGACGCTTCTTGCGGCCGCGGTGGACCTCCGTGGCCCCACCGTTTGGCGTTACGCGCTGGATTCGCCGCAGCCCGGCTGGCAGTCACCTGGTTTCGACGACTCAAATTGGCGGACCGGGGCCGCCGGCTTCGGAAACAAAGGCGGTTGGGAAGAACGCATCAACACCCCATGGACCACGCCCGACATCTGGCTGCGGCGGACGTTCGACTACGATGGCGCGCCGTTCGACGCGGCCTTCCTGATGCTGCACTACGACAACGCGACAGCCGTCTACTTGAACGGAAGTGAGCTGCTGTCGCTCGAACGCTGGAACGACGCCTACGCTCCGTTCGACGTCAGCGCAGCAATTCGGCCCCTGCTGAAAAAAGGCAGAAACTTGCTGGCGATCCACACGCACCAGGACACCGGCGGCCAATTCATTGACCTGGCACTCCTGTTAGCTCGACAGTAACCTCGGCGGCGGGCTCGCTTGGCAGCGCTTCATCGCTCGGCTCGTTGCCCATGGACCGGTCAACACCTGCGTCCCCGGCTCGATTCTCCAGGAGGCGCCGGGTACGTACACGATTCTGGGCTGCGTCGCCGACGACGTGCGCATCTCGATGCGCTGAGCGGCAGGTGCCTCGAGTTTTGAGGCAGAGGCTTTTCTTGCGGCGCAGGCTTGAAGTCTGCGTATCCACCGGCTGATCGCCGGTGCCATACTTTCGCCTGTTGGAGTTCACGCGTGCCCCAAGCGGCTTTGATCGGTATCGCCGGCATCATCGTCCTGGGCGTGGGGGCGCAGTTGCTTGCCTGGCGGCTGGGGCTGCCGTCGATCCTGTTGCTGCTCATCTTTGGATTCGTCGCCGGGCCCATCACAGGGTTTCTTGATCCGGACCAATTGTTCGGCAAGGAGCTGCTGCTCTCGTTGGTCTCCGTCTCGGTGGCGCTCATCCTCTACGAAGGGGGGCTGAGCCTGAGCCTTGCCGACCTGCCGAAGGTTGGCGGCGTAGTGCGTAACCTCGTTTCGGTCGGCGCGGTTCTGACGTGGGCGGTTGGCACCGTTGCGGCTTACTTGGTCTTTGACTTGGATCTGGGCTTGGCGACGCTGCTCGGCGCGGTGCTGGTAGTAACGGGGCCGACCGTGATCGGACCGCTCTTGCGGCACATCCGGCCCAGCGGTCCCGTCGGCCCGATTCTGATGTGGGAAGGAATCGTCATCGACCCGATCGGCGCCATGCTGGCCGTGCTGATCTTCGAGGCCATCGGCGGTGGAGAGGGCGAGGCGGCCACGGCGCAGTTCTTTGCTATGGCGGTGGTCAAGACGATCGTGCTGGCGGGTGGCCTCGGGCTTCTGGCCGCCGGTTTGCTGACGCTTTTGATTTATCGCTATTGGATCCCCGATTTCCTGCAAAGCGCCGTGTCGTTGATGTTGGTGGTCGCGGTCTTTGCGGGTGCCAACCGGTTACAGCCCGAGTCGGGCTTGCTCGCCGTCACGGTCATGGGAATCGCGCTGGCCAACCAGCGGCTCGCAAATGTCAGGCACATCGTCGAGTTCAAAGAGAACCTGCGCGTGCTGCTGATTTCATCGTTGTTCATTCTGCTGGCGGCGCGCCTGGGACCCGGCGACCTTACCGGTATCGGCGCTGGCGGCCTGCTCACCGTCGCCCTGCTTGTTCTCTTCGGCCGCCCCCTGGCTGTCTTCGTTTCGACTCTCAGATCGACCTTGACCCGCAAGGAGCGTCTGTTCCTGGCATGGATGGCGCCGCGCGGCATCGTTGCCGCGGCAGTTTCCTCCGTTTTTGCGCTACGCCTTGAGGAGATGGGCTATGCGAACGCCCGCATGCTCGTGCCGATCACATTTCTCGTAATCATTGGGACTGTCGCGATCTACGGGCTCACGTCGCCTCTGGTGGCCCACCGACTGGGGGTCGCCGATCCCAATCCGCAGGGCGTCTTGCTGGTGGGCGCTCATGGCTGGGTGCGGGCCCTGGCGTCGCTGTTGCAGGCGAAGGGTTATCGCGTCTTACTGGTTGACAGCAATCGGGCTAACATTGCCGCCGCGCGGATGGCCGGGTTGCCGACCTACGCCGGTAGTATCCTCGCGGAGTACGCCATCGCAGAGATGACTCTCGGTGGTATCGGTCGAATCCTGGCGGTGACACCGAACGATTGGGTCAACGCGCTGGCGGTGCAGCGTTTCACGAGCGTTTTCGGGCGCGCCCGGTGCTACCAGCTCCCGCCACAAGAGAAGCCCAAGCGCAAGCAAGCGCTACACCGACATCTGCAAGGCCGCTGGCTGTTTGCCGCGGGGATGACCAACGCCGCGCTCGAGCAGCGCTTTGCCACCGGGGCGACGGTCAAGGCGACCCCGCTGTCCGCAGAGTTCGAATTCGCGGCGTTCCGGTCGCTCTACGGTGAGGCGGCCGTGCCACTCTTTGTGATCACCGAAGCGGGGAGGCTGAACGTGATCACCGCCGACCAACCGCCGAAGCCGCTGCCAGGGCAGACGCTGATCAGCCTCGTGCAGGAACCGGACCGGCCAGACGACGGGCGCTCGTGATCGGAAGCTATGGTTTCTGGAAGTGCTCGAGCAGCAGCTCGCGGAACAGCTCGTACTCGGCCGGAAGAGTCTCGTACGATTCCGGGCGCTCTTCGAGACCGGACAGAGAAGGCGGCGTTTCGGGCGTGACGCCGATGGCCGCTTGAATCTCCTCCGGGAACTTGGCCGGGTGGGCAGTCTCGACGGAGACTGCCAGCGGTTCGTCTGCTCTGACGCATTCTCGCCAGTACTGCTCCAGTCCGGCCCAGCCGACGGCGCCATGCGGCTCGAGGATCACGCCGTAGCGCTCGTAGCCATCCCTGATCGTAGCGCGGGTTTCGTCGTCGCTGATGCTGATGGCGTACAAGTCGCGGCGCATGCCTTCCAGGTCGGGTTGCTCGCGGATCGTTCCTGTTTCGTCCATCCAGCCGCCGTAGACGTCCACGAGTCGCGCGAGGTTGGAAGGGTGGCCGACGTTCATGGCGTTTGAGATGCAGACGCGCGAGGGGGTGATCCTCTGATAGCGTCCGGTGTGTAAGAACCTTGGCACCGCGTCGTTGGCGTTGGTGGCGATGACGAGGCGCTCGATCGGCACGCCCATCCGCCAGGCGATCACCGCGCCCATCATGTTCCCGAAGTTGCCCGACGGCACGCAGATCACGATCGGCTCGCGGGCAGCAACGTCGGCCAGATTTACGTAGGCGTACACGTAGTAGACGGCCTGCGGTAAGAGCCGGCCGATGTTAATCGAGTTGGCGGACGTGAGGCGGATGCCGGCGAGATCCGGGTCGGCGAACGCCCGCTTGACCATCGCCTGGCAGTCGTCGAACTTCCCCTCCACCCCGATCGCCGTCACGTTTCCGCCGATCGTGGTCATCTGCTTCCGCTGACGGTCGGAGACTTCCGCCGGCGGGAAAAGCACGATGAGACGTACGCGCTGGACGCCGTGATAGGCATGCGCGACGGCGCCGCCGGTGTCGCCCGAGGTGGCAGTGAGGATCAGCAGGTCGCCGCCCTCGCGCTGCATCAGCACGCCCATCCAGCGGGCCATCATGCGGGCGGCGAAATCCTTGAACGAGGCAGTGGGGCCGCGATCCAGGCGGATCAGATGGCGGCGGCCGGTCACGTGTTCCAGCGGCACGTCGTAGTCATACGCCTCGTCGCACAGCAGCTTGAGCGTTGCGTCGTCGATGACACCGGTGGTGTACCCGCGCAAGGCTGCATACGCGACTGCTGCATAGGTCTTCCCGGTGAGGCCGCGCAGATCCTCGGCGGACAACGTCGGGAACCGTTCGGGCATGAGCAGCCCGCGATCGGCAGCTTGGCCTTGCAGCAGCGCCTGGTCAAGGGTGACCAGGGGCACGTCGCGGTTGGTGCTGTAGAAGCGAACTGGCTCGGACATGCCGCGTACCAGGTAGAACTGGGACGAGCGTCCTGCCGGCCGGTAGGCCGTTGTGAGACGTACGGGCGGGCCGGACGCGCCCCCTGCCCACTCCCAGGAGCCTACGTCCATCCTTCGAGGTTTTCAAGGTCGGAACGCGCTCGTTCGTCAGCCCCACGACGTTGGCGGTAGAGGCGCTGATTGGGTATGCTAGTTTATGCGGCATTCCAACACGCTCTTGCGGGAGAGCACCATGTTCGGCAGCGAAAACGTACCCATCACCCCCGGCATGCAGCGATACATCGATCGCAACAATGAATACCTCGCCAGACGTGCCAAATACATCAGTGACGTCGTCAAGAAGTGGAAGTTCGACACGATCGCGGTCCATGGGCTCTACACCGTCGAGGACGCGATCGAGGACTACCAGGGCTCCATCATCGAGCCGATCTTCATGAGTTCCGCGCAGGCGTACCGCGACTCGGACGAGATGGCCGCCGCGCTAGCCTACCTGATTCCGACCTGGTGCTATTCCCGCATCGCCAACCCCTCCACGTACTACTACGAATGGGTGCTCGCGCTGCTCGAAGGCTACGGCTACGACGGGGAAACGTCGTGCTGCTCGACGTCGTCCGGGATGGCGGCGGTGATGACGGCCGTTCAGCCGTTTCTGGTGCACAAGAAACACCACGTGCATGAGCCGCGGAACTTTCTGGCCACCGCGCAGTGCTACGGGGGGACCTTTCAGCAGTTTAGCATCCGGCTGATGGAAGAGCGCGACATCGATTGCCGCTGGATCGAGGATCCGACCAACATCGATGAGTGGGCCGCCAAGATCGACGAGAACACACGTTTTCTCTACGGCGAGCTTCCCAGTAACCCGCAGTTAGGGTTCTTTGACATCGAGGCGGTTGCCGACCTGGCCCACAGCCACGACCTGCCGCTGATCTGTGACTCCACTGTGGCCACGCCGGCGCTGCTCCGGCCGATCTGTCACGGCGCCGACATCGTGGTACAGTCCGCCTCGAAGACCCTGACCAGCAGCGGTTTCGGCATCTGCGGCGCGCTGATCGCGCGCAAGGACCTCGTGACCAACATCGACAACGAGGACATGAAGAAGGACTTCGCGCTCTACGTGAAGTACCTGCCGAACCGGGACTACGGTCCCAACCTGCACCCGCTGCAGGCGATCATGACGCTCAACGACATGCGGACACTGCGGTCGA
>JBHHZX010000017.1:0-21105 GCA_046758265.1 Phycisphaerae bacterium | reverse complement strand
GCCGCTAGCTGGGAACATCGCCGTCACGGGATGGTCGCCGGTGCGCACCAGTCTCACGCCTTCGCCCGTGTTGTCGCGCCGATGAAGCGGCGCCAGCGGCAAGGGCAGGAGTCCGTCACCGCCGACGTAGAAGACGCGGTTGTACTTGTCAGGATCTCCCACCTGGTCGCCGAGGAAGAACACCAGGCCGCCGCCCTTTCGGACGTACCGTTGCAACGCTGCGACCGCGCCCTGGCCCAGGGCCGCCACGTTGCACAGCATGACGCAGTCAAAAGCATCGAGCGCGGTAGCTTCGAGCTCGACAGGGTCGGTCGTTTGCACGCGGATGCCGGAGGAAAACGGGCCGGTGGGCGCCAGCGCGTTGCGCAGAAAGTAGACTTCGTCGCGCACCGGATCGGTCGCGGGCTGGCCGTCAACCAGCAGCACCGCCAACGAGCCCTTGACCGGGAGCGCGAGACGGCGTGCGTTGTCCGCTGGTAAGCCGTCGATCGTGTCTACACGGACGGCAAGTTCGGCGAAGCCATCGTCGGGGAACGTCACCTCTACGGCAACCGTCCGCGACTCGCCCGCCGCGATCGCTTTGACCGGCACCGGCGGGAGCGGAGCGCCGTCGACTTCGACCCGTACTTGGGCATTGTCGAGCGGCTCGCCTGAGTAATTCGCGACGGTCATGTTCACGACGGCCGGCTGGCCCGCGACCGTTTGCGGTCGCTCAAGCTGCGCGTCGAGGATCGCGACGTTGTCACGGGCGGCAGTACCGGTCGCGATCAGCACCACCCGCAGGGCGTCAGGGTCGAGCCGGCTGAGCGGCTCGAAAACCGACGCCCCGCTCGAATCAAGAGCGAGCCACTCGCTGCGTTGGAAGTCGGACAACACATACAAATCGGCTGGCGCGCCCTTGCCCGCAGCCCCAAGATCCCCCGCGTTGGTTTGCAGCACCCGGCGCGGCCGCGCCGACAGATTTACCGGCTCCAACCGGCGAACGCGAGCCTGCAAATCTTCGACGGTCGCGGCGGTGAGCCGTTGCCCACCCACGAGCGCCTCGCCCGGCTGCGAGGAGAGATAGACGCCAACGTGGTCGCCCGCAGCCCCGTCGTGCAGCCACCTGAGCAAGCGCTCGGCCGCGTCGCGCAGCAGGGCGAAGTCCTGCGTGTTCCCGGTGCGAAAGGCCAGGCTGGCCGAATCATCAATGAGGACGACGCGTTGCACCTGGCCGCGGCGGCCGAGCAGCGACGCCACCAGCCCTGGCTGGACGAACGGGCGCGCCACCAGCAACGCCAGCAGCGCCACCGCCAGACAGCGCAACGCGACCAGCAACCACTGTTCGAAGCGCACGCGGCGACGATTCTCCTTCTCCGCCTCGAGCAGGAACCGCGTGGCCCCCCACGCGAGCCGCCGAAACTGCCGCCGCGAAAGCAGGTGAATGAGAATCGGCAGCGCCGCCAACCCCAGTCCGCCCAAGAGGGCCGGGTTAACGAACCAAGCGGCGACCAACGGAGCCAACTGTGTCACCGTCGCCGTGTTCCTCCTCTACCGACGGCCGACCCGGCCCGCCGTGCCAGGTAGCCGCAGAGAACCGCGTCGAGTGGGTCGCGG
Organism: Phycisphaerae bacterium; assembly: GCA_046758265.1. Lineage (GTDB taxonomy): Bacteria > Planctomycetota > Phycisphaerae > UBA1845 > Fen-1342 > JALSRY01. The sequence goes on along the minus strand of JBHHZX010000017.1, from coordinate 19,509 downwards.
GTATTGATCGGGACGTAGTCCGCATGCTGTTTGAGGCAGGTTCCCTCCACACGGGTGACGAAGCGTTGCACGGCATTCAGATAGCTGGGACGCAGCGATTGCGGGTCTGCCAACAGTCGTACGTCGTCTTCGAGCCCCTCGAACATCAGGTTTTCCACCAGCGGCAAGTTCCACTCATGGTCGTCCATGACGTGCAGGACGATCAGTTCGTGACCGGCGCAACAGATATGTTCGATACCGGACACAACGTCGTCCGCATCCGCCAGCAGGTCGGAGATGAGGATGACCATCGAGCGTTTGCGCAGCTCTTCCGCGAGACGGTGGAACAGGATCTTGACGTCGGTGCTGTGAGCCGGCTCGGTTTGCTCGAGGATGGTTACGAAGTTGGAAAGTTGCGTCTTGCCGGTCCTGGGTGGCAGGGACTCGCGGACCTCGCTGTCGAAGGTCAAGAGGCCGGCGGAATCCTGCTGACTGATCAGCAGATAGGCCAGACTGGCGGCCAGCGCGGCGGTGTAGTCGAACTTCGTGCGACCGCCCGACGCCGACCCGCCGTGTAGCGCTGGCGTCCCGCCGGTGGGGTAGGCCATCGACCGGCTCGCATCTACCAGCAAATTGCAGTGCAGGTTTGTTTCTTCCTCGTACTGCTTAACGTAGAGACGGTCGGCGCGACCGAAGATGCGCCAGTCCACGTAACGGATGTCGTCACCGGGCACATATTGGCGGTGTTCGGCAAACTCCACGCTGAAGCCGTGGTAGGCACTCCGGTGCATGCCGGAGACCGACCCGGCCACGACCGACCGGGCCCGCAGCGCCATCCCGCGCAGCCGCGCGATAACCTCAGGATCCAAGTACTTTTTCGAAGCCGGCATCCGTGGACTCGTCGATCCGGTGGGCGGGGAACGCTTCGAGCAGGTGATCGATAATACGGTCGGGGTCGTAACCCTCGGCTTCGGCCGCGTAGTTGGTGAGAATACGGTGCCGCAGGACGGGGTGCGCCAGGGCCCGGACGTCTTCGATCGAAACGTGCTTGCGACCCTGCATCACCGCGCGGGCTTTCCCGCCGAGCAGGAGGAACTGGACGGCGCGCGGTCCGGCGCCGAAGTTCACGAGGCGATCGACCAGTTCCGACGCCACGCGGCCGTCCGACCGCGCGGGCTCCAGACCGCGGCTCTTCCCATCTCCATCCGACGCGGATTGCGCAACAGTCCGCGCAGGCCGCGTCAGCCGCACCAGATCCAGCGCATAGTGGAGCACGCTCGGCGCAGCGGGCACCCGCCGCACAAGTTCCTGCAACCTGAGAATCTCATCGCGTTGCAAGACGTCGGCCAGCCCGGGCAACGGGGCGGCGGTCGTCCGTTCCGCGATCAGGTATTCCTCGTCGTAGCTGGGGTAGTTGACGAAGACCTTGAACATGAAGCGGTCCTGCTGGGCCTCCGGCAGCGGATAGGTGCCTTCCTGCTCGATCGGGTTTTGCGTTGCCAGCACGAAGAACGGCGGTTCGAGCTCGTGGCGCACGCTGCCAACCGTCACCATGCGCTCTTGCATGGCCTCCAGCAGCGCGGCCTGCGTCTTGGGCGGCGTGCGGTTGATCTCGTCGGCCAGCAAGACGTTCGCAAAAACCGGCCCGGGCAGGAAGCGGAAAGAGCGGCTGCCCGTGCGCCGATCCTCCTGGATGATTTCGGTGCCGGTGATGTCCGCCGGCATCAGGTCGGGCATGAATTGAATGCGGTGGAATTTCAGCCCGAGGCAATGGGCCAGGCTGGAAATCATCAGCGTCTTGGCCAGACCCGGCACGCCCTCGAGAATCACGTGGCCGCGAGCGAAAAGTGCAATCAGCAATTGGTCGATCACCTCTTCCTGCCCGACGATCACTTTCGAAAGCTCGGAACGGATGACGCCGTAGGCTTCGTGCAGCCGGGCGACGGCCTGCACGTCATCCTGCGAAGAGCCGCCGCCCTCAGCCTGCGCGGCCGGCCGAGGGCTGGCCGCTGCTTGCCTTTCGTTGGTCTGGTCGTTCATCGAACTTCCCACATTTTCGCGTTCTCACGCACCTAGCGCTGCGCAATCGGCAGATATTTGTAGGGCAACTGGAGGATGATCAACGCGACGGCGGTACCGTAGGTGGTGCCGACGTGGTCGCCGTCCCAGGATCCGTCGTCGGCGTTCTGCTTATCGATCAGGACCTGTCGCATGGCCGGGTAATACTCGCGCCAGTGCTCCTCACCCGCCAGGTACATGACCTGCGACATGTACAGATGCGCGTAGTAATAATGCCCGAAGTAGCGCGACGAGCGACCGCGTTTGGGCGACAAGTGCTGCTCGACAAAACCCAAGGCGCGCAAGGCGCGCGGGTCGTCGTACAGGCCGGCGTTGAAGTAACACGCGACCGCCGCCGCGGTGATCGCCGGCCGACTGGGGCCGGTGTCACTGACCTGGTAGCGAATCCCCCCGTCGTCGTTGGCGGAACGTTCGAGATACTTCATGGCGTTGTCGATGACACGTTTGGGGACGGCGATGCCGACGTTGCGGCAGGCCCGCAGGGCCTGGACCTGGGTCACGGTGACCGAGCCCTCGTCGCCAGCGGCGTCGGGAGTGTAGAGCCAGCCGCCGGCCGCACTCTGGCTGCGCGCGGTCAGTTGGACGGCGCGTCGCAAAACCAGACGAACCTCCGCCTGCCGGCGCGGGTCCTCCTCCATCCCGTAGCACTGCGCCAGAAAGAGCATCGCGAACCCGTGCCCGTGCATGCAGTGGCTTTCCTCTTCGAGCTGGGCGATCAGCCCGTCGCGGCGGGCGCTCTTGAGAATGAAGGTCAGCGCGCTGCTGACGTTGCGCGCATATGCTCCCTGGGTGGGGGTGTTGCCGCCGGCGAGCAGGGCCAACCCCGCCAGCGACGTCATCGCCACAGGGTAACTGCCGGTCGAACCGTGCGTCCGCCAACTGCCGTCGCGGTTCTGCGCGGATAGCAGAAAACGGGTCCCGCGTTCGATCGCGGCGCGCGTCGCCGGCGTGATTTCCGGCGGTTCGGCGGGCATGACTGCGCCGCTCGCCGGCCGGGCTTCTTCGGAAGCGTCCTGGTCGGCGGCACGTCCCGGGCCGCACAACCCGCCAAGCAGCAACCCGATCGTGGCCGCCGCGCCAAAGCGACGAGCCGACTCGGCCGCCCGGGTTGTCTCCCAAAACTTGCTCATGGCGCGGGGCGTAACGGCGAATTCCCGTACGCGATCAGGTTCCCGCCCGCCTGTACAATCATTCTAGTGGGCGTGGCCAGCATGTACATGTCGCAGCTCGCCTCAACGACCGGCCGGTAATCCTCCTTTATCGAAACGCGCTCGCCCAGCTCGCCATCGCGTTTGTTTATCAGCTGGATCGCGGGCAGGTCGGACTCGCCCGAACCATCGCGACGCTCAGCGGAACCGGCAAGCAGAACTGGGATGTACTCCGGATGCGCCGCGAGCTGCGTCGGATTGACTGCAACCGGGGTGGCGAAGTCGCGACTCCAATGCCCGGTACCGTCGACGGGGTCGAGCGCGATCAGCCGGGCCACACGCGCCTCCTCGTCGCCACCCGGCCGGTCAGCATGCCCGGCAACAAACAGCCGGTCAGCACCAGCGACAATCGCCGAAATCCCGTCAAAAACACCGAGCGAGGTGTCGAAAACAGGTTCACCTCGACGCACGTCCAGCAAGTGCCACTCAAGTTCGCCGCGGGTCCGATACGCGAGCCACGGGCGGGCAGGCACCGTCACGGAATCGTCAACCGGCGGGCATGGGCGCGTCCAGATCTCTCGCAAAGTGTCGCTGGCGAGCCCCCTGACAGATTCGGGCCCCCAGACCACGATCGTGTCACCCACCACGTCGATGCGGCGCGGCGCAGGGGTTCCAGTCTCGACGCGGCGGAGATGTCGGCCGAACGTCGCGTCGGTGACCCAGATGCGCCGGTCGTCACTGACGATCACGAGTTGCTCATCCGAGAGGTGGAGCCGGTCAATCGTGACCCCGGGCAGGTCGCGCTGCCACCACATTTGGCCGTCGAACCAACCCACCAAGACGACGCGGTCATGGTCCGGCGCGAAATACACGCCCCGCGGTCCGGCGACCGACCGATACGCAAAACCCGCCGGCACATCGTCCCATTCCGGAACGGCGTACTCCCACTGCCGCCGACCGGCGTAACGCTCTGGTCCCAGCCCGACGCACACGAGGCCGCCCCGAACCGGCACGGCGGCGAGCTGGTGATACACGATGACCGGCCAGACGCTTCGTCGGCCCTCATCCCACTCGGACCGCCGGTCTGTCCGAGCCAGCCCGTAGGCGGCGCCAGAGTCGACCCAACCCTTCATCATCCGGTCTTCGGTCTGCCGCTGCGGAAACTGGTGCTTGTAAGCATGGACCAGCTCGATGCGGCCGTGGCCGAGATCGGCGACAAGCATCCAAGGGCGCAGCCCACTCAGCGGGCGACGCGGATCGAGCAGCAATTCCGCCCGCTCGATCTTCCACTGGGGCGCGCCCACCCAGGTAAATGGCTCGCCGCCAGCCTGCTCAAGCTTTCGAAACGCCAGCTTGATTGCCTCCACACGTTCGCGCTCTTTTTGGGGGCTGAGCGGCTCGAATGCGATCGGCTGTGAGGCCGTCGGACCGTGCGTCTCCGAATCCACGGACCGCGCCTGCCAGGCGACGCGATCCTTCCGTGCCTCGTCCAGCAACCCCAACGAGACGTGCGTGTCCCACCGTTCCAGATGGAGACGCCGATGCAGCCCAGCCGGCAGCCCGGGGGGATCTCTTTTCGGCAGGTATTGAAGCTTCAGTTCCGGCGATAGCTTCTGCAAGCTCAGTAGCCAATCTACGCGCTCGCCGAGGGGTTCGTTCGCGAGCGCCACGCGTAGCCGTTGAAGGCTGGTGACCCGGTCTTCGCCACGGTCGCCGCCCGCCAGCGCTCGGCTGAGCATCTGCGCCGCGGCTTCGGCGGGCACTTCGCCGTAAATGGCGCGAATACGCTCGGCGGCATGGAGCCAATCGGCGACGTGACGGTCGGCGTCGCCCGTGTCCGCAACGTAGCACGCGTCAGGTTGACAAATCACTTCGCCGTAGTGCCGCAGGGCGTCAAGCAAACGACCGCCCTCTTCAAGCGCTCGACCGATCGTGATCGCCAGGCGTGCCGCGGCCTGCGGCGAGTCGGCCAGCGCCAAGGCCCGCTGTAACCAGTCCAACCGGTCCTCTCCCGCCGGCGCCCTTCGCGCCAGCCCGAGAAACACGTATGTCAACAGGCGATCCCGGGCAACGCTAAGCTGCGAATCACCGAACGGTCGTGCCTGGAGGCGCGCGACAGCATCGCCGAAACGCCCCCCCAGCGCATCGAGCCACGCCCGAATCAACTCGACGCGGTCGCTGGCGGCCTCTTCCTCCGCCAGCGCGTCGTAGCGTGCGCGCAACCGGCGCAAATCGGGGTACTTAACCACGCGGCACGGCGACACGCTGAAGAGGGCGTCGCTGGAAACGAACAGATTGGCGGTGCGGTCCGGCGTCGCTGAGGGCGCCGGCCTCGCACGAGCCTCACGCTCCGGCCCGCCGGGATCATCCCGATCGGCCGAGGCCGCACCGCGCTCCGACGCCGCGGCTTCAATCTGGTCAGCAAGTACCTTACCGGTTCGCCCGTCGAGCACGACGATGCCCTCACGGGTGGGCACGTAGACACGCTCCTCCCGAACTGCGGCTCGACCGGTGATCTGGAGCGGGACCGACTTCCAACGTGGCGGACGGCCGCCCGGATCGCCCGAGTCGAGACACGTCAGCGCGTGACCGCCGACAACGAGCCCGCCGCGCACCGCTCCGATTAGAAACGGGTATTCACGCCGCGATATCCGCCAGCGCTCGCGCCCGCTGAAACGGTCGAGGGCAAAGATCGCGGGCGGGTCCGAATCGACCGGCGCAACGATCAACACGTCATCCGCGATGACCGGGGGGTCAACGCCGCCTTCCTCCTCGTTCTTCGGCGGCTGCCACCAAAGCTGCCCCAGACGCTCCGCGAGCGTACTGGGGTAGACCGTCGCCCACTTCCAACTCAGATCGTCGCGCGCCAGGGCGGCGATGACCCCGTTGCCGGTGCAGACATAGAGCGTCGTCTCATCGCTGACAATCCGGCAGCGCCCGCCCTCTTTGCTGAAATAGGTCGGCGGGCCGACCAGCGCAACCTCCCGCATCAGCCTCCCGTCGGCCGGATCGATGACCGCCAGGCTCAAGTCGTCACCGCGCTTGATGGGTGCCACGAGAGCCTCGCCAACGACCAGCGGTGCATCCTGAAACGCGACGTCGAAAAGGGGGTCTGCCGGTTCCGCGGCGGTCCGCCAAACGATCCGGCCGCTGTTCAGCTCGCGGGCCACCAGCTCGTTGCGGTGTCCGGACCCGCGGGCCGCGGCGAACGGCCGCCGGCCGAGCGCGCCGACCTCTGCCTCGAGCAGCGTAAGCCCCTCCACGGTGTACACCTTCCCGAAACCCACGGCGACCGCGTGTTGCAGGTGGTTGGATATCAGTAGCTGAGTGTCGTACGAGAGCGGCGGGTGCCCCTTGCGACCGGCGCCGGGTACAGCGCCCGGGAACACAGCGGCGGCCCTGTCAGCCGGGCGCTCGGCAACGCGCCAGCGGAGCATCAAGGTACCGGCATCAATCGCCCACAGCCGCCCGTGCATCCGTACCACCAGCGTCTGCTCCGCAAGCACTGGTCGCTGCAGCGGCAGGCGACGGAAGACATCAATCGCTTGCGCGATGTCGTGTCCTTCGTCCACGAATTGGGCACGCACCTCGGGCAGCAGCGCCAGCGTCCAGACCGCGCCCGCTTCGATACATGGCGCCAAAACGTGCGGCGGCTGGGCAACAGCGGCAGGCCCGTCGCTACGAAGCGCCGTGAACCAGCGGTCCAGTTGCTCGACTCGCTCGCGCCACTCCGGCTGCGCTTTGAGGTCGGGGTCGGCTCGCAGTTCGGCCAGCAGGCGCGCGGCGGGGCGCGCCGCGCCCACGCTGGCGAGGGCCACGGCGAGCTGGGCCTTATGCTCCGGAGTAACGCCCACGCCCGACTCACTGATCTCCCGGAGCACCTCGATCGCTTCGCCATACGCACCCCGGTCAAGCAGGTGGGCCGCCAGCTCAACGCCGATCGCCGGCCACGCGGAACCGAGCCGATAGTCGTGAAACAGTTCGCGCAGGGCATTCAAGTCCGCCGCAGCAACGGCCTCCTCAAACCGCGCGGAGACCTCCGCGTCGTGGAGCTGCCGGTACAGTTCCACCCCTTGCTCCGGAAGCTGGGCCAGGAGCCGGAAGGCCTGCCGCCACACCGGGTAGTAGGTGCGGCTGGCAGGGGCGGCAACCAGCCCCCCCGGCAAACCCCTCAAGCGGTCGATCAACTCGACGGCCAAGCGATAATCACCGACTTGAATCGCCTCTTCGACGCGGCTGGAGAACAATAGGGCTTCGTTGCTTTCAGGCAGGGTTGCGGAGGCAAACTTGCCCCGGCCGGTGTCGTCCCGCTGGGCGACCAGTGCGGGGGTGAGCAAAGCCACGGCAAACGATGCCACATGAGAGCGGAGGCGTTGCCGCCGTCTTCGAGTCGTGCCAGTATCCGCAAGTGTCCCGAGCGTGCGCATACACAACCGCCCGCTCCCCTAATGGAACCACGCCTCCATCCCCCATTAGGTTATATATCGGATGATGATCCGGGGATACCAAAGCGAGTGTGCATCTAGGCAGAAAGACGAAGAGAGGCGCCGCATGGTCGCGCCCCTGGTCTCATCTCCACAAACTGAACGCACCGCCGCGCCCGGCTCACACTGCCTTTGGCACACGTCCCTATGGGCCTGCCAGTCCACCAAAAATCGGATCTTCCGGCCCACAGAATGGCGGGAACGTGCAGAACGGATCTATGTCAGGCCGCACGCCGGGACCGTCGATGCCCGAGTTGATGAACTCGTACGCCGCGGGATCGCACACGAGGAGCGTGCCGCACGGGTTGATACTGGAGATCGCGGCGGCGGCCAATCCGAGCAGGTTACACCCGCCGAATTGGAAGCAGGTGCCGCCGGCCGCCAGTGCCATCGCGAACGTCGCGAGAGCTTTACGAATACGGTGCATGGGAACCTCGTCTTCACCGTAGCGAACTACGGCTGCCCACCGACGTTTGGGCAAGTCCAGAACAAGGGGAACGGCTCGCACAAGTTGAAGAACGTTCCGCCCGTGCAGTTGAAGACCGCGCAGGGATCCAACGCGGCCAGGACCGTTTCGCCGTAGAACTGTACGCAACTCGTCGGCACGAAGCCCGTCTGAAAGAGCGTACCGGCACTGCACACCACGAAGATCGCCAGAAGCTTCTTTCTTGGTCTCGACATTCCGGGAACTCCTGGAGGAAACCGTTCCGCCAGCCCTCAGGCGCACTGCAACTATATCGCCTAACCAAGTGGGCTATCAAGGGCTGGGCACCGGCGGCGCGCAAAAAAAGGGGGCAGCCGCGTGCGCAGCGTCTGTGCCCCCAGGACCGGTATATGGCGACTCCGATCGGGCCCGCGTGTGCTACATGAGAGGGTTTGCCGGCCGCGTTAGCCGCCGCCGGTCAGGCCGCCCAACAGGGTGCTCAAGTTGCCCACGCTGATATTGGGCAGGCAGTTGGTGCCCACCGCCGCCAGGAAGCCGCCCCACAGCAGCATCGCAAAGATCTTGCGTTTCGACATTTTTGATTCTCCGTCGTTTATCGCAGCCCAGCAGAAGACGCGCCGATCCGCCTGCTTTCCGCCGCGGGACTATCGCAACCGCGACAATTGCAAGTCCGCGACGGACAGCGCGACTAGCCGATAGCCGGCTGGTGGCGCAGTGCTTCCGCGCTGCAAGAACTCACCTAGCCAAACAGATCTTCTTGCAGGACGTCGATCGCGAGGTTGAGCCAACGATTGTCGGTTGGCCAGCCGGTGTTCCAGAAGCCCTGCCAGAAGTCGCCCAGGCAGCCGTTCTGGAACAGCAGGCCGCCACCCATCAACATCGCGCTCAGCTTCAGCCAAGTCGATTTCATGTTCATTGATTTCTCCTTAGATCCGCTCGCGCCTCGGGTCGCAACGACCAGGATGAGGCGACATTGCGCAAGCGGCCGTTGTGCCAGGAACTAATCCCAGAAACCCAGGAAAAACTTGTCACCGGCGAAATCGCCCCAGAACCGAGCGCAGTTGGTAAACTGCAGGGCAATCATCCCAGCGCTCAAACCAAGCAAAGCCATCTTGAACTTGAGTTTCATCCTTTCACTCCAACATGCGTTCCCGTTTGAAACACGCGCACGAATCAGGGACTAGTCAAAAGCGACAGAGACAAGCAGGCGCTGGATCACCGCGTTAAGGCAGCCGCCGCCTAAGCCAAATTGCAGCACGGTGCCTGCCGTCAACAGCAGCGCGCCCTTCCACCAATACTTGTTGAGCATCGTGAGCCTCCTTTTCGGAACTCTAGTATGACCCAAGCTCGGGGCTGGTAACCTACGACGGTCACACACCGGTCGCCCCAGACACCACCAAACGGCCGGCTCACAATCCGTGGATGCAAGCAACCCCTGTCCGGGTCCGCCCAGATTTGACCGCGCCGCATTGAGCGCGGGGAGTGTAAGTCCTCTAGCCTCCTTTGCAACCCCCGCCCTCAAAAATATGCGCAATCTTTTCTGCCGTAACCGGTTCCACCAAGCCCCCCTCCGTGACGATACCTGTGATCAACTCCGCCGGCGTGACGTCAAACGCCGGATTAAAACAACGGGCCCCAGGGGCCACCACCTCGGTACCGAACCCCCGGCGAATTTCCGCCTCGGGGCGCTCCTCGATCGGAATCGCGGACCCGTCCGCCAGGCCCAAATCAAACGTGCTCCGCGGGGCCGCGACATAAAAAGGTATGCCGTGATGCCGGGCCGACAACGCCAGACCGTAAGTGCCGATTTTGTTGGCGGTATCGCCATTGGCGGCGATGCGGTCGGCGCCGACGACCACCAGTTGGATGCGGCCGCTGCGCATCAGACTCGCCGCGGCCCCGTTGCACAGAACGGTCACGTCGATACCCGCCGCCCCGAGCTCGAGGGCGGTCAGCCGGGCCCCTTGCAGCAAGGGCCGCGTTTCGTCCGCGAAGACCCGGAACTTGCGACCCTGCTCGTGCGCCACGTACATCAATGACAAAGCCGTCCCATATGCCACCGTCGCCAGCGCGCCCGCGTTGCAGTGTGTGAGTACGCCGGCTCCTTCCGGGATCAGGTGTGCGCCGACCTCGCCGATGCGCCGACATACCTTGACGTCTTCGTCGGCCAACGCGTGCGCCTCGGCAAGCATTGCGTCCCACGCCTGCCCTGCCGATGCCGCTACGTCTCTTTCTGCCGCCTCTCCCACACGGCGAACCGCCCAAGCGAGATTGACCGCCGTCGGGCGGGAGGATTCGAGGTACGCGCTGACGGCGCGGATCTTCGCGAGGAACTCGTCGCGGCCCAACTCGCGAAATGCTCGGGTCCCCAGGCACAAGCCGTACGCCGCGGCCACGCCGATCGCGGGCGCTCCGCGCACGCATAGTTCGCGGATCGCCTCCCAGACATCTTCAGCCGTGGCACAAGTGCGGATCTCGACGCACCGGGGCAACAACGTTTGATCGAGTAATTGGAGCGTTCCGTCGGCCCCCCCGCTCCACGCGATCGTGGGCGGCAGCCCCGCGGGTGTCCGGCCTCCAGCGTGGGTCGGGCTTGCCTTTGTTCGTTCACCCATGGTGCCAATCGTGCTCAACGAAGCCATCAAGAGAGCGGCCGAGCAAGGTCTCGCTCAACCTCGCGTTTGGGCCCGGAGGTGAGGACATTTTAACGGCCCGCGGTTGTGCCGCCAGACCTCTACCTTACGGAAGCTGGGCTTGTCCGCGCATCGAACCACACCACTGTTTACGCGTCCTGCCGAAGAGAATCGAGTGTCAAATCCGACTCGCCGAAATCCTTGAAACGGCGTAACGACGCTGGTCAACCGCCTGCGACGCCGCTGCAACAAGTCACCAGCCGCGCTTGGGCCCGACTCACCTGTCCTGCACCGGCTTCCACTACAGGTCGCTCGCTACGAGCCGTCGCGCGGCACCGCCGGGCGACTCGGCCTGCAACTTCAGTAGCTTCTCGATGTGAGCCAGCACCCGGCGCATCACGACAGTGTAGGTATGATCGCGAAGCACCACCGCCCGAAGATCGGCCGACACTTCGTTCTTGTAGGTTTCGTCCGCCAGGAATCGCTCAGCCAACCGTTCGAACTCCGCCGGCGTCCTGAAGACGATGTGCTGCAACCGCGGAAAAAACCGAGCCGCCCCGCTCTGAACCTCACCCGCCGCCAACTTCCGCATGTACTCCTTCACGGGCAGTCCGCCGAAGTCATCCTCGCAGTAGCGCGTCAACGGCAAGGTTCCGGCGGCGAGCACCTCGTACGACCGTTGATGACAGAAGCCCGACGGAATCAACTGCAGTGCAAGACGGGAAGCTCGGTTGGCGCGACGCAGCGGCTCGCCGTGTTCGATCACGCCGGCCGTAAAACACGCCAGCGTCGGATGGTTCTCCCACCCGCGACCGTAGATTTTGAACACTCTTCCGGTGCGCTTCGCCCACGCCGCCACCCATTCGAGCGTTTGCTGGCGCCGGCCCCAGTCGTAGAGACGGTACGCAAAATGGTTCGTGAGGCGATCCACCTGGCCGACGCTCAGACCGATCCCCATCTGACGGGCCACAGACCGGACCAAACGCGGTGCGCCCTCACAGAGCGAAAGATATTCACCACGATCGAGAATGCCCCGGACGCGCCGGTACAGCTCGTCCAGCATCGGGCGGTACTCCGGCGGGTACCTCGAGATCTCCGAACGATAATAGCGATCAATCGGCTCAGAGGCGTTGCTGACAAAGGACACGTCGCAAGCGTAGCGCGATAACGCCTCGTCGTCCGGCGGGTCTGCTTCGAAAATCGTTTCTGACACCGGGATCCCGGTGGAGATGAAACGGTCCGGCGGGTACCCGAACTCCTCCGTGCAACGACCGAGGAAATGACCGCACACAAAGTCGAACGGGCCGATGGACGCGCCGGCCCGGGGGCAAAGGAGGTTAGGCATCGGATCTTGAATCCAGGTGAGCAGCGGGAGGTTCTCAGGCAGGCAGGGGTTCTCGTAACGAAGATGATCGATGAAGATGATCAGCACCGGATCCTGATCGAGAATGCGCCTGCAGACCTCGATGTTCGACAACTGCTGGTGATCCTTCGACTCGATAATCATGTCCGTTTTCCAGCCGAACCGACGCAGCGCTTCGAGTGTGTCGCGCATCGAGTACTGAAGCATGGTCGTGAACCGGCTGGTGAGGCCAAGGACCGGTCCGGGCTTCTTGAAACGCTCGGCCCAATATGCCTCATCGCGGTCGCGATAGCGCTGCGCGAGGGCACGCTCCAACTCGGCGATTTCACGCGTGCGAGCAGAGACGACCCGCCGGGTCGCCTGCGTCACGACATCTCCGGCGTCCGGTTGACCAGACTGATTGACGCAAAGCTCGGGGGTTGGCAGCAGCGGATCGCTCTTCAGTTGCCGTTCGAGCTCCTCCACCGCCCCGCCTCCCACAAAGAGGTGGACGCGCTCTTCGTCGAGCAGGGCGGCGTGGTCGGCTACGTGCAGCCAAGCCGCAAAACGCGCCACATCGGGTTCGACGAGATACAACGGATGGCTGTATGTCAGAAACTGTTTGTCCGTTCCCGCGAAAAGACGTTGGAGAATCGGTCCGGCGCGAAGCCCCACCACGGCCACGGGGCCTAGTCGCTCGCGCGCTGGCAACGCCAGATTCTCATCCTCCGGGTTGGCACTGAGACTGCACAGCCACTCGCGCAGGGCTCCCGGCCGGCGGCGCGCCAGAAAACAGTCACCGCTGCTCGTGCGGTAGAGATGAGTGCCGGCCAGGTGGGACGGCAACGCGCTGATCACCTCGCGCAAATGCGGGCGCCGACGCAGAAGAGCCCCCTCGTTGCGACGATATGTAGGCTGACACTCCGACCAGGCAATCCGCCCGTTGGGGAGATTGTTCAGAATCGCAATCTGTTCCGCCGTCGCAGGGTCCTGTTTCAGCTCAGGGCGGAACTGGAGCAGTTCGCGGGCGGGCCCGCCCAACCCCGATCCCACCAGAGCTCGAAGGGTCAACGCGGCCAGGCGGGGAGCAAAGGGCAGGCGTGCCAGCACCTGGTGCGCCTGGGCGATGAACTCGTAGGTCCGTCCGGCCTTATACAGGCGCTCCAGGTGATCGACCAGCTCAAGAGAGTCCAATACCGTAGCCTCCGGGCCTACCCGACTATCGGCGGCGGTCAGCGTGCCGCTAGAGTCGCGGCCAGATGAGTCCGACCGGCTCGTGGTCAGCTTCCAGAGTCAGCCACTGGAGATTATCGGGCGTCCGCTTTATAAGGATCGGCGCGACGGCCGATATAGAAGCGAGGTACGCCCAGGCATACCGCGCTGGGGACGGGTTGAAACCACGTGGCCGTGAAGCGACTGACAATTCTTCTTGATCAGGATGATCTTGGCTGTTTGGAGGTGAACTGTCCGCAGGCGCTGTCGGGCACGGTGATCGCCTTCGACATCGATCTGCACGCCCTGTTGCTGGATCGCAGGATCAATCACCTGTCGCCGTGGGACGTCGTGCAGCCTGACGAGTGCTCACGCGTCCAGGACTTCTACGCCCAGGTCTGGGATTTCTGGCAAGCCTGCGGCCAGGCCGAGCTCGACGGCCTCGATTGTTTCAAGCTGGCAGCGTACCGGCACGTCTGTTGCCTCAAACGACTTGCCTGGACCGCCTACGCACTGCGGCGCTGTCTCGATGAACTGCAACCGGACGAATTGGTTACATTTGAAGAAACGAGCGGTCACGGCCTCGATCAGCCCGCCCGCTCGCGCAAGATGCCACTGCTCTTTGCCCTGGCGCGCGGGCTGGCGGAGCAGGCCGGCATCGCCGTGCGCCTCTTGCGACGAGCGGACGCCGTCGCGGAAACCGGGTTCGTCGATCAGCCGACGGCCGTTGGGACACAGAGGTACGAACGCGTCGAGCCGAGCACGGTCCTGGTGGGCCGGCCCTTTGTGATGTTTACCGGCAGCGGACACGATCTGCTAAGACAACTGCCGGTCATCCAGGCTCTCCAGCGGCAGGATGAGCCGCTGGCGGTTCAGCTCTACAAATCGGCCGATCAACAGATTCAGCGCGTTCTCCGGGGCAACGGTCACCTGCTGTGGCGTGAATCGCAGGTCACCGACGAGATCGATCTGACGCAATTCGGGTCGTGGGTCGGCGAAGCGCGGCGGGGGTTCGACCGCCGGCGAAGAGACGCGCCCGACCGACTACGCTGCATATTCGGAAACCCACACATGAATATGCATTTTGATTTCATGTTCGGCGAGTATCTCCGAAGAATGGCCTGGCACGTGAAAGCGTGGCCGGTGCTGTTCGAGAAGCACCGCCCGCAGCTTCTGGTTGCCAACTACGCCGCGCCGATCGTGGACATCGCCGCTCACCTCGGCATCCCGACCCTGGTGCTGCCACACGGGCTGATGTCGCTTGGCGATCATGCCTTCCCGCTGGCTTTACCGGAGCCAGCGGTCATCGGCGCCCTCAGCGATCTACACGTCGAAAGGCTGTCGGCGTGGGGCATTGCACCGGCCCGTATCCGTGTCACCGGCGATCCCGGATTCGACGGACAACTCCCGCACGCCGCACGGCCCGAACCATCTCCATCAGCAGCGGCACCGCGTCGTCGTCAGGCAGCCCGTCGACGGCGAATCCTACTTCTCACCGGTAACCTTGGCCTGCCGTCGGCTACTTCACACCTGCCGGAAATCGACTGGGCCGACGCAGTGCGCTGCTTTGAGGCCATCGGACGGTTAGCGGCGCGGCGCGAGGATTGGGAGTTCACGATCAAGTGTCACCCGCGGTACGACCATCCGCTGCTTTACAATCACGTGAATCGAAACCTACCGCCCGACCGACGCATGCGCGTGGTCACCGACGAACGGCCCGACTTCCTGGCACGCGTGTGCGACGTGGTGGTCTGCGTCAACGTCAAATCTTCGGCGATCTTCGAGGCCTCTGTTGCGCGCAAGCCGGTGTTCCTGCTCCACCAGAGCATGATCTGGCTGGACCGCCAGGCCTGGGGAATCGACCGCTGGCCCCAGATCGCTACCGTCGAGCAACTGGAAAGCGAGCTCGACGCGATATTCACGGATCCCGGCCTCTATCGCGCGCGTGTCGACCAAACTTGCCACGCACTTCGAAGCTGCTTCGGCGGCGATCCGGTCCCGGCCGTACCCAAGTGCGTCACGGTCATTCAAGAGTTGGCGGCCACCCCCGGCTGAGGGTGGCACCGGCGTCCCGCCGGCAGGGACCCGGGCAAGATGCCCGTGCCACCCTTGGAAAATGGTGTCGGGTGGCGCGGCCGTGTCGGCCGTGAGAGGGCGCGAGCTAATCCGACTGCCGATCAGGCGTCCCAGCGTCCGGGATGGACGGGCTTCTGGTCGGGATTGAGGAACATCTCTTGCGGGCTCGGCGCAAACGTCCAGCACTTCGGCGCGGGAATCGTTGAGGAATACGCCGCGGGACAGATCATCTCGCTCGATGATTCAAAGCGATCGAGTGCCCGTCGCTGAAAGTCCTTGTCGCGCTCGGTCAAGACCAGAACCGCGTCTAGGTCCGGGAGCTGGCCGTCGGGGGGTTGGACAACACGGCCGAAGACGACTTGTCCCTGTTTTCGCGCGTCGTCGTCGGCAAGCCAGGCAACTCGTGGCTGCCTCGCCTCGGCCACCACCCGCAGGAAATAGCGGGCGAACGCGCCGGCGCCGTACAGGCCGACCGACTTGCCTTGGGCCGCCAGTCGCTGCCACATCTCGACCAGCAGGTACCGAAACAGTCGCTCCGGATCGGTCAGTGTGACCGCTTGGGTCAGCGGGCTTTCAATGGGAATGCGGCCGTGCTCCTCGGCCAGGGCCTCGAGCGCCACGCGCTCGAACCGCCCGCTGGTCAGAATAATCGCCTGCCAAGCGCTGCGGGGCACATCCTCCAACCGACGAAAGCGTTGCACTTCGGTACCGCGCTGCTCCAAACCGCCGGGAAGACCACGGCAACTAAACTCCTCGCCTACAATGGCGACACACCGATACCACTCCGACCAGCGCTCGACCCACTCGGCCGAAACGAGGCGAGCGCACGAGTGTGCCGCCTTACGACGCCCGGTGACTCCTCTGACGGCCCGGCCGGACGACGCGCTCGCGGCCAAGTCGCCTTGCTCAAAGAAACTGGCCATGAGTGCTCGCGCCCGGTCGCGGTGCTCATCAGGCAGGCCGGCAAAAACGGCGCGATAGTGCCCATGCGAAAGTGCGTCCATCGCCTGGCCCGTATCACAAAGTTGCCATGCGCTCGCTTGGGAACGCGTCCGCAGCGTCGCGTTGACCTCTCGAAGCCACGGATACCACGCGTAGGTGCGGGCGCAAGCCTCCCCGTAGGTCAGAACGACGAGCCGGCCCTTGATCAGCGACGCAAGCTGGTCGTAGCAGTCTGCCAGCTCCTGCCCGGTCAGCAGCCGCGCTTGCTCGACGAAAAGCCCGTCAAGATCGACGTCGGAATAGACCGGCAGCCAGCGCATGGCGATCCATTCCCGCGCCGGATTCTCACGCGGGTCGTCCGGTCGCCGCAGCCTGATCTCCGGCGTGCACAACATCTCCGCGAAATAGTCCAACAGCACTGCGTCCGCGTCTAACAGCCGCTGCAAGTCGGGCGACCACCCGTGGCAGCCGGGCTCCACGCCGGGTGCCATGGGCACGCCCGCCGAAGGCGGGTTTGCCCGTGCTTGCTGGCAGCCGGGCTCCACCCCCCGCCGGGCGAACTCGCGTATATCCGAGATGAGGCAATCGATGCGACGCCGAAAGAAGATCGAAATGTTGAGCCACCTATCGGCAAGCTTCTTTTCAAAGCAATCCTGCAACGCCTGACCCACGCACGTGGCCGCCAGGCTGTCGTCACCCCCCACCGCCACCTCGAGCACGCGCTGCGGGTGGCGAGGTCGCGACTGTTCCTCCTCGACAAAGCAGGCCAGGTCGCCGAGTGTGCCGCTCTGAGCGATATCGACGGCCCGCTGTCCGCACCGCACCCCGAACTCCGACTCGACAAAGGCGAACAGCTCCACGGTCGCCAGCGAATCGAGCACCTCGTCAATAAGCGTGTGCGCGCTGAACGACTCGGTCGCGAGCGTTTGCGCACTCCGCCGCACATAGGCCAGCAGACGGTCAGACGTCGTGCCGCTTTTGGTGGTCGATGGGTGCGCCGGCGCAGGCGCCGCCCGATCCAGGCAGCGCAGGTACTTCTCGAGGTTGGCGGAGCGGGCAATCTTGCCGCTGCTGGTCTTGATGAGCCAGCCCGGCGAGACCAGCCCGACGCGCAGCGCAGGTAGGTCCAGTGACCGCAAGCAATGCTCACGCAGCTCGGCAGCAAGTGCATCTACCTCGGCCGATTCCGTCTCGGCCAGCAGCAGGATGTCTTCCGTGCCGAGCGTCGCGTCCGCGACCCCGACGGCTACCATTCTACCCGGAATGATGCCTGCAAAGTCGCCGGCGAGCGCTTCGACATCCTGCGGGTAAATGTTTCGCCCGCGACAGATGATCAGGTCCCTGCTTCGGCCGGTAACGTACAACTGCCCATCGGCCAGATAGCCCAGGTCACCGGTGTCAAAGTAGTCCTGCAGTTGCGACGTCGTGTCGGGCCAGTATCCGCCGAACTGCGAACGGCCCCGCACGAAAATCCGGCCCACCTTTCGGTCAGACAGCACCCGGCCGTCATCTGAGCGAATTTGAACGCTTACACCGTCGATGCAATGGCCCGACGAAACTTGGCGACGGGCGCGCGGATGCTCGGGTTCGACAGGCACGGCTACGTGATCGCGTTGGAATCGATCCGCATCGACGCAGTCAACCTGGTAGCCTTCGCCGGGGGCGCTTTGCGTGACCGCGAACGTGTTCTCCGCCATGGCGTAGCACGTGGCCAGACTCCGCGGCCGTACGCCGACCGACCCAAACCGGGTAATGAACGACTCGAATGAGGCGGCGTGGATCGGCTCGGAACAATTCACCCAACTTCGGACGCTCGAGAGGTCCAACCCCTGAAGGTCCAGATCGCTCACGGCACGGGCCAGGAACGAGAACGTAAAGTTGGGTAGCCAGCACAAGGTGGCGGCGTGTCGCGTGACGGCTTCGAGCAGGATCCGCGGCTGCTTGACCCATTCGAAGGGCGATAGCCACACGCAGGGGGTGGCGGTCAGCGCGGGAAGCAACGTGCAGGCGATCAGGCCCATGTCATGGTAGAGCGGCAGCCAACTGACAATCCGGTCATCGCTGGTCAGCTTAATAGCCGTCGAGTAGTCCTCGATCTGCGCAATTACTGCGCGATGCGTCAGCCCCAATCCCTTTTGCAACCCGGTCGTCCCCGACGAAAACTGTAGGAACACCAACTCGTCCGGCGTCCCAGCGTGCCAGCGGCGTTCGGCGAGCGGCGCGTGGTCGGCCAAGTTCGGCTTGACCTCAACCCGCGCGGACCGCGCGACCATCCCCAGCCGACCGGCGAGCTCACGGTACGTGACCAGCAATTCGGCTGACGTGTTGGCGATCAGGCTAGTCGCCGCCTGTGCCCAGCGCTGCGGGTCCAGCTTCGGCGTCGGGTAGGCGAGAATAGCCGGCCTGGCGCCCACCAGCAGCGCCCCGAAGAACGCGTATAGAAGATGTTCGTCGTGCTGGAGGACAATGAGAACAACGTCTCCCGGTGCCGTGCCCGCTTTCAAAAAGAACGTGCCATACCTGGCCGCTCGATCCAGCAGCGCGGCGTAGTCGATGGGGACCTCATTCCCGCGATGGATGAACGTGAAGGCGACACGCGACGGATTAGCGGCTAGCAGCGCCCGTAGGCGTTTGGTGATCGTGCAACTCGGCGCCGGCGAACTTGGCTCGTTCCACCCAAGGGGCAGCGTCCGGTTCGCGTGGTCGAGAGCTTCAACCGGGTTCCCCCGATCGGCAACGTCGATTGTTTCTGGCTGGCGCATGCTCCCTCCAGCCACGATCCGCGTCCCACGCATGAGGCGGCATCGCCCGTTACGAAACGGAATGACTGGTATATCGGTGATCGCTCGGGCTGGGCTGTAACGCGACGTCGCCAGGTCAGGTCGGGGGAAAACCGCTCACCAGAGCTGTCCGGCAATTACAGTCAAGCACTGTCTGTGCCGGCGTCGATATAGCTAAGAGCCCTCATCAAGACCGGGTGGCGCGGGCATCTTGCCCGCGTTCTGACCGGCGGGACGCCGGTGCCACCCGAGGTTTTGTCAGGCGACGCCCCGGACCGGACTTCCAACGTCCCGAGCTTGAAGATCAGCCATGAAAGCCGGTGCGCTGATTCTAGCCCGAATGAGCTCCTCGCGGTGCCCCGGGAAGGTGCTCCGGGACCTGGCCGGCA
>JBHHZX010000016.1:0-21290 GCA_046758265.1 Phycisphaerae bacterium | reverse complement strand
CAGGGCTCAGCGAGGCGGCACCATAGCCCACCGGGCTTGAGCCAACGAGGCGCGTAAGTGCGGCAGCAGCAAGGACTACGGAGTTTTCGGGAACCACAGGCTGGTCTTAGCTTCAAGCGATGGTGCCCAGCAGGAAACAGAATATCTATAAACAGTTGGTTTACTTTCTTGGGATCGGGGCTATAGTCCACGTGGTCGGATCGACGAACGTGGCGCAGACGTGGCATTTGTCTTGCAAGTTCCGCATCGTATTGCCTAGATCGCCCTCCTACCTTCTTGGCCGGAACCACGGTCACTTTCAATTGCGACCCTGAAAGTAAAGCAACGGGTCACGCTCGCCATCGATAGGAGAAAAGCGATGGGCAAAAAGTTGTATGTCGGAAACCTGGGCTACGACGTGAGCACTTCCGATCTGGAACGATTGTTCTCACAGCACGGCACGGTTGAGAGCGCGCAGGTCATTGAAGACCGCGCGACGGGCCGGAGCAAAGGATTCGGATTTGTCGAGATGAGCTCCGCTGATGAGGCGCAAGCGGCAATCAACGCTCTGAATGGGCAAGATCAGGGCGGCCGCGCCCTCACGGTCAACGAAGCCAAACCACGCGAATCGCGTGGCGGAGGCCGCGGCGGATACGGTGGCGGTCGCGGCTATGGTCGAGGCCGCTAGGGGATTCTCCGATACCAACACCAAAAGGGAAGGCTGCCGATGGTGGCCTTCCCTTCTTCTGGTGGTTTGTGGTTTCCACGAAACGGGCCGCCAGCGAAGCGTGCGCGCCGTAGCGGTTCTCCTTTGAGTAGGGGCAGATTCCTATGACGACAAAGTGGCAAGGTGAACCGAAGCGTTGGCGTGTGAGGGGCCGATCCAACGATGGCTTGGCCGTCACGCTTGGCTGTCATGACACCGAGGAAGCAGCCCAAGCGGAGGCCGAAAAGCTCCTCAAGGAAGGATTCTATCGCGACGTGACCGTCGAACGCATCAAGCCCGCCGGGGATCCGGGACACGAAGGTGCGTAGAGTCCCGCCGGCGCTGGGCACGTCTCATCGAGTCAGGTAGGTCGGGTCGTCGACCCGACGCTTCCCCGCGGTTGTCGGGTCGATGACTCGACCTACACGAGTACGCTTTTACACGACTGTCGTTTTTTTTTTTAGCGCGGCCGGCCGCGGACTGGGCCGCGCGGGCCGGCGAGCGGCGCAGGGTGAGGGTGTACTTGTCCTGCACGACCCGCTCGACGACCTCGCCCTTGTGGAATTCCATGGCCTGGGCGAGTGCGGCGGGGAAGTTAACGTACCACTGCGTGCTGGCCTTGCGCTGAATGAGCTGGACTTTGCTTGGGTGGCCCATGTGATGCTCCTTTGGTCGATCTAGTTTTCTCACTATATAACCGTGTACGATCGTGCAGCGCCAACCGAGCCCGAAGCGCAAGCGAGGGATGAAATAACGCCTGCGTAACGCGCGCGAATCCCTCGCTGGCGCTTCGGGCTCTGATTACGTGTCGCACAATCGCGCACGGTTATTTAGATAAGGGGTTGAAGGCCCAGATCGAGTCCTTTGGCTAAAAAACGCCCAAGGCTTTCCTCGGAGCGGTCCGAAACGGTCTACTCGAAAACTACTCCCGAAGTGCCAAACTCCAGGCCGCCCGCTCCGCGGGTGGGCGATTGCTCAGACATGTCCGACACAAACGCCGTCAAGTGGTTGCGCACGCAGGGTGTGAAGTTCGACGTCCTGGAACACGAGTTCACCGAGCTCGGTGCCGACCACGCGGCCGCGGCCGTCGGACGGCCGTTGGAGATGATCTGCAAGACGTTGATCGTCAAGGCGACCGGCAACGCGTTCTGGATCGCGATCATGCCCGGCGACCGGCGTTTCGATCCCCGCCGCCGGCTGACGCCATCGGCGTCAGGCACGCCGACCTCGCCGACCAGACCGAAGCGGAAAAAATCACTAGCTATTGTGTCGGCGGCATTTGCCCATTCGTCATGCGGCGAAAGCTGCCGGTCGTGATCGAGGAATCGTTACTGGCGCTGGACATCATCATCGTCAACGGCGGCCGGCGGGGAGTGCTGATCGAACTGGGCACCGTGGAGCTGGTTGGGCTGCTGAACGCGCGTCCGGCGGACATCTGTCGCTGAGCACGGAATTCCGGGAGCGCTATAGAAAATCGGCAATTACCGTGTCAGCCACGAGCAAGCCGGCGCGGGTCAGCCTGAGCCGTGTGTCGGTCGCTTCGAGCAGCCCGCTCTTGCCGTGCCGCTGCACCGCCTCGGCGAAAAATGCCGCTGGATCGTGCCCGTAACGTCGCGCGAAGCGGCGGCGATCGATCCCCTTGATCAGACGCAGCTCCAGCATCGCCGTTTCGCGGGCCCGCTGTTCGGTTGAGCGGCGTTCGGCTTCGATCCGCGCCGAGCGTCCCGCCCGCACGGCCTGGGTGTACCTGCCCACATCGGCGACGTTCTTATACCGCACGCCGTTCACCAGCCCTGCGGCCGATGGGCCGATTCCCAGGTACGGTTCGTTGTGCCAGTAAAAGAGATTGTGGCGGCATTCGCACCCCGGCCGGGCAAAATTGCTGATCTCGTAATGCCTGTAGCCGGCCTCCGTCAGCGTGTCGATCGTCCGCTCGTACATCGTCGCGTCGAGGTCCGGATCTACCCGGCTGACCTCGCCCGCCTGGAGCTGGTCGAAAAGGCGCGTGCCGGGCTCATACGTCAGCGCGTAGCAGGAAAGATGGTCGGGACGCAATTCGATCGCCGCCGCGAGAGTCGAGAGCCACGACTCGAGCGTCTGGCCGGGGATCGCGAAAATCAGGTCCAGATTGACCTGCCCGATTCCGGCCTGACGGCACGCCGCGACCGTTTCGGCCACCTGCCCCGGCTCGTGGTTGCGTTCCAGCACGCTTAGCTCGGCCGGGTCGAACGACTGCGCGCCGATCGACACGCGGTTGACACCCTCCGAAACGAGCATGTCGGCGATCTGCGGCGTCACGGTGGCGGGATTGGCCTCCACGGTGAATTCGAGCCCGATACTGGCCCCCGCCAGCCGCCGGAGCCGCGCCAGCAGGCGACGCAGCTCTCCGGGAGGCAGCGTCGTCGGTGTGCCGCCCCCGACAAAAACCGTCTCGACGGCCAGGGCGTGCCGGATGCAATAGTCGTCGAGCTCGCGCAACAAGGCGTCGACCAGCGGGCCCATCGCCGCCTCGTCGAGCTCGACCGAATAGAAGTTGCAGTAGCCACACAGCCGGCGACAGAATGGCACGTGCACGTAGACGGCTCGAATCGGCTCGGACATTGTCATCGCGGCCCACTTTGCGTAGCATATCGGACGGTCGCACGGCATGCTGATGATAGCAGGTTCAGCCCGCCGGAGTGGCCGGCGGCCGGGCGAACAAGACGTAAGAGGACCTGAGCATGGAAGTCGTCCTGGTCATGTTCAAAGACGACGAGCGGCGCGAGTTCCCCCTCAGCGCGACAAAGACCGTCATCGGACGCCGCCAGGACTGCGATCTGCGCATCCCCACCCGCGACGTCTCACGCCGACACTGCGAGATCGGCCCCGGCGAAAAGAGAAGCGATGTGATCATCCGCGATCTCGGCAGCTCCAACGGCACCTACGTGAACGGCAAGCGTATCGCCGAGGCCAAGCTCCAGCCGGGCGATCGGCTCATGATCGGCCCGGTCACTTTCGTCGTCCGGATAGACGGCAAGCCGGCGACGATCAGGCCTGAAGACGCCGGTCCCGCCCTGGAAGAGGCTGAGGAAGCGGTGACGCCGGTGGCGGCCGACGGGGTGGACACGGACGATATTCTCGATCTGGGCGACATCGATTTCGACCTCGACGACCCCACCGCGGCGATCGAGGCCATACTCGACGAGCAAGATGAGGAAGACGAGGAAGACGAGGCGAAGAAGTAACCCGCGACCGCGCCTGCGGCCTTGCTCACGTCATCAAACTGGGTCGTTTTCCTGACCCCGCCGATTGAGGAGCCCACCGAAACGTGGTCCGATCGCGACGAAACTGGCTCCGCCTCACGCTGGTGTTGCTTCCGGTCGCCGTCCTTGGGTTGCTGCTGAGTGCCGGCGCGGCGCTGACGTGTCGGCCCGCCTGGTACCGGCCTGTGTCCATCGATTACAGCCGCCTCCCGGAGGACAAGCGCGCCCAGCTCCGGCTGGAAAACGAGATCAGCGCCGCCTTGAACCGCAACGCCCCGATCGAGATCGAGTTGGATGAGGCCCAGGTCAATCGCTGGATCGCCGCCCGGCACGAGCTCTGGCCGACCGAGGCACCCTCGCTCGAGCCCTTCCAGCGGCCGCAAGTCGTTTTTCGCAGAGGGAACCGCGTGCGTCTGGCGGCGTTGGTGGAGCAGTCGGGAATGCAGGTCGTGCTGTCGGCCACGTTTCACGTTGACCTACAGCCGGACGCGTTGGTGGTGACTTGGGACGCTGTGCATGCCGGCGCGCTGCCGACGCCCCGCAAGCTGATCGAGAAGGCGGCCCGAAAGCTGACCCGCCGGTTGGGGCTGGCCGAGCAGGACGTGACTCACGGGAGAATGACGTTACCCGTTGAGGGTACCTGGCCCAACGGCAAGCGCCGGGTGCGGATCGCCAACCTGGTGATCAGTGACGGGGTGGTACACGTGAGCTTGGCACCGCTCTAGTGCTCCGTCAACGCTGAACCGATTGGTCAGCGTTGATTGGGTGGCCCACCTCTTCAGAGGTGGGGGACACGAATAGTCCATCGATTCGCGTCCCCCACGGCTAAAGCCATGGGCCACCCACCGATTAATTCACGGTTGACGGAGCACTAGATGGTCGACGATTGCCGGAATCCAGACCCTCGTCCCGGCCCCATGCTGAGAACGAATAACATCTCTTGCGACGGGTGCATGCTTCAGCGCCGTGCCGTGACTCACGCTCTTCGGCGGGCGGGACGCCCGCCCCACCCGTCGCCGCAGTCTTGGCTCATTGCATGTTTGCAAATACCGATATAGTTTGATAGAGGGAGCACGCGGCCGCCCCGGCGGCAGCCGTTGGTCAGGCGGCGTGACGGTCAGGGCGTTCGGGCGAATCAGGTTCGCTCTGTAGCTCTACCGACACCCCTGCGGTTGCTGGGACAATCGTGAGCACTGCTGAGAAAGCCCTCGCACAGCGGATCAGAGAATTGCGGCGGCGACACTTCGGGCCGCGCGGCAAGGCAGAATTTGCGCAGAAACTCGGCCTCCCCCTCGAAGAATACGAACGGTTCGAGCGTGGAAAGCTGCCGCCCGGCGAACTGATGGTCCGCATGTGCGAGCTGACCGGCGAAGATCTGCAATGGTTGCTTACCGGCCGCGCCGCGCGCGGCGCTGTCGTCATCAGCGGGGCGCGCCGTCGGCATCAACACCTGCTAACGCAAATCGCACGGGCGCTCGATGCCCGGCCCGGCCTGGCCGCTCCCCTCGAAGCGTTTCTCGGCTTGCTGCTGCGCGGTGAAGACGCGCGGCAGCAAGCTGCGCCGAGCTTGCCCACCCCCGCGCCCACCGAGTTGATCCCCCTGTTCGGACGAAACGAATGGCCCGACGAGCTGCCGGATCCCGACGGTCCCGGCGGCGGCCGTCAGCTCGCCCCCATTCTACCACAGGAACCGCTCACGAACGCCGAACGCGTGTCGGCCAGCCTGGCGGAGCCCGCCATGGAGTACGACCGCGCGGCGCTCCACGACGTCACCGTGCTCGCCCTACCCGATGCAACCGGCCCGGCCCGCCGCTTCGTGCAGAGTGGTGAGGTCGCCCGGTGCTTTCCGATGGTGTTCGGCGTGGTGCTGGACGACGAAACGATGGAGCCGATGTTCTTGGCGGGGGATTCGTTGCTGGTGGCGGTCGGCGTGGAAGCAAGGATCGGGCGGCCGGCCTTGTGCAAGTTCGCCGACCGCGCCGACGACCGCTGTCGCGTCTGGCTCGGAGAAGACGAAAAACACGTCCACCTCGGCCGCGTATCTGACGGGCAGCACGAGCAGATGCCGCGTGCTCAACTGCGTTGGTCACTCGAAGTGCTGTACCGGGTCGCACAGGCCGCGTGACGCAACTGGAGAACCAAGCCATGCTTGTCGAGCCAAGCGGCGCCGACGTACGGCTACACCCGGTCGGGCCGGTTGACGCAGTGGTCCGCCTGCCCGGCTCAAAAAGCCTGACCAATCGCTATTTGCTGTGCATGGCGCTGGCGGATGGGCATAGCACGCTCCGCGCGGCGTCATTGTCGGATGATGCGTTGCGGATGATTGACGGCCTGCGCCGCCTGGGGATTCACGTCGAGCTACACGACGACGCCGAGCTGATTGAAATCCGCGGCTGTCGGGGGCAGATCCCCGCCGGCGAAGCCGAGCTCGACGCGGGCAACGCCGGAACGGCGATGCGGTTTCTGACGGCGTTGGCCTGTCTCGGGCGCGGGCGCTACCGGCTGGACGGTTCGGCGCGGATGCGCGAGCGTCCGATCGGGCAGCTCGTGGGGGCGTTGCAGGAACTCGGCGCCGGGATCGGTCACGATGAGGCCGAGGGCTACCCGCCCTTGACAATGGTCGCGCGCGGGTTGGCCGGGGGCCAGGTGGAGCTCGTCTCACCACTGTCGAGCCAGTTCGTCAGCGCGCTCCTGATGGTGGCGCCCTATGCCACGCGCGACGTGCTGATCCGCATCACGGGCGAGGTGCTCAGTCGCCCCTACATGGACATGACGATCAAAGTGATGCGTTCGCTTGGGGTCGAGGTGCTCGCGTCCGACGATTTCGATCGTTTCGTCGTACCCGCCACCCAGCGGTATCGTGCCGATGATATCGCGATCGAGCCCGACGCCAGCGCCGCTACGTACTTCTGGGCAGCGGCGGCGATCAGCGGCGGGCGGGTACGCGTCCGCGGCCTCAGTTGCCGAAGCCTGCAAGGCGACGCAGGTTTCGTGGACGTCCTCGAGCGCATGGGCTGCCAAGTCGAAGAGCGTGAAGACGCGCTCGGCGTCAAGGGCCCGCCGGCCGGTACGTTGCGCGGCATCGACATCGATCTCAACGCGATGCCCGACGCGGCACAGACACTGGCGGTCGTCGCATTGTTCGCCACGGGCCCGACACGGATCAGCAACGTTGCAAACCTGCGGATCAAGGAGACCGATCGGCTGGCGGCGCTCGAAAGCGAGCTGATACGCCTGGGCGCGCGAGTGGAAATGAGCGGCGACGGCTTGACGATTACGCCGCCCGCGCAGATCACTCCCGCCGCCATCGAGACCTACGACGACCATCGCATGGTAATGAGCTTCGCCCTCGTCGGCCTTGGAGCGGACGGCATCGTGGTCAAGGGTGCCGACTGCGTGTCCAAGAGCTTCCCGGACTTCTTCGGCGCGTTGGCGAGATTGGAGCCAACCTCGTAGCGGCGCTGGGATGACGAAGCCGGCCGCGGCAGCGGAGGGGGCGCCAAACGAGATGCGATGTTCCTCGGTTTGTCCCATTGACCCTCGGTCGATATAGTCAAGAGCGCTGCGAGCCCATGTTTTGAGCAGCCTGGAGGCTT
Organism: Phycisphaerae bacterium; assembly: GCA_046758265.1. Taxonomy (GTDB): domain Bacteria; phylum Planctomycetota; class Phycisphaerae; order UBA1845; family Fen-1342; genus JALSRY01. The sequence goes on along the minus strand of JBHHZX010000016.1, from coordinate 13,767 downwards.
CTCGTGAGCGTGCTCATCATCATGGTGGCTGCGGGAGCGATTCTCATACTCGGCGGCCGCTTCTACGCGCCGTTGATCGCCCGGGTGCTGGGCGAGCGGGCGGACCGGCCGACGCCGGCGGTGAAGATCAACGACGGGCGTGACTATGTGCCCACCCAGACGCCGGTGGTTTTCGCACACCACTACGCCTCCATCGCCGGGGCGGGCCCGATTATCGGTCCGATCCTGGCGATTTACTACGGTTGGGGGCCGGCGCTGCTGTGGATTCTGCTGGGCGGCGTCTTCCTCGGCGCCGTGCATGACTACGTCGCAACCCACATCGCAGTGCGCGAAGGCGGCAAGAGCCTGGCGATCGTCGCCCGGCGCTACATTGGCGTCGGGGCCTTCGCGATGATGCTGATCATGCTCATCGCCCTGCTGGTGCTGGTGTGCGCGGCGTTTCTGGATCTCTCGGCGAAGGCGCTCACGTCCACGGTGCCGGTTTCCATGCTGCAACTGCCCGCCGACCAGACCTTGTTTCGCATCAAGGACGGAGAGGCGGTCATCGGAGGAATCGCCTCAACCTCGGTGATCGTCATCACGGCATTTTCACCATTGCTTGGGCTTCTGTATTTGAAGCGGAAGACACCGGTCTGGCTCTGCTCGTTGCTGGCGATCGGAATCTGCGCGATCTCGATCTTGATCGGGCTAAAGTTCCCCCTCGCGGTCAAGCCCCTGACCTGGAAACTGATGATAAGCGGCTACGTGCTGATTTCGGCCGGGCTGCCCGTCTGGCTGTTCTTGCAGAGCCGTGACTTCATAAACGTGCACATCCTCTACGTGGGGATGGCGTTTCTCGTGGTGTCGCTTATCGGAGCGGGACTGCGGGGCGGCGGCGAAATGGCCGCCACAGCCACCGCGCTGCCGATCAGCAATTGGTCCGCAGCCGGCGCCCGCCTGGGGCCTGGTTGGCCGGTGCTGTTCATAACGATTGCCTGCGGCGCGGTGAGCGGCTTCCACAGCCTCTGCGCCGGTGGCACGACCTGTAAACAGCTTCGGACTGAAGCCGCCACCCGCCATGTCGGTTACTACGCGATGCTATTAGAGAGCTTTCTAGCGGTCTGCGTGGTGTGCTGTGTGATCGTCGGCCTGTCGCTGACCAACTACGAGTTCTACCGCTTCGAGAAGAACGCCGTCTTGACCTTCGCGATGAGCGTGGGACACACGACCCATGTGGGATTGGGCCTGCCGATCGCGGCTGGCGCGCTCGGCGCCATGTTGTTGCTGGAAGGGTTTCTCGTCACGACGCTCGACACAGCCATCCGGCTGACGCGCTACATGATCGAGGAAGGGTGGGCGATGTTTTTCGGGCGCTACGACGTCTTCGCCGCCGATGCGGTCCGGCAGCGAGAGGCTGGGGCCACAACAACCGCCGAGGGACGCGGCGCGCTGGAGTTAACAGGGGCGGGCGGTTTGACCATCGAGAAACCCGACCTGCAAGAGGGCCTACGCGGGCGGGCGATCGAGACGCGCGGGGCGCGCCGCTGGACGCTGCGAACGCTGAAGTACTACTGGATCAACTCCGGGATCGCCGTCGGTCTAATGTTACTATTGGGCCTGGGAAACGGGTACGAAATCGTCTGGAAGATCTTTGGCTCAGCCAATCAATTGTTAGCGGCACTGACATTGGTGGTGGCAACGTGCTGGCTGTTCTCGAAACGTCGCCCGGTGTGGCATACGCTGCTGCCGGCCGTTTTCATGCTGGCCACCTCGGTATGGATGCTCCTGCGCCTGCTGGTGTGGGACTACCTGCCGAATTGGGAGGACATGGCGCCGCTGGCCGTTACCGCCATCATCGTGCTCGCGATGACCGGCGGCATCATCGGCGCGACGATCCTCCGCTGGACGCGCAGCGAAGTTCCCGCCGCGGAGACGGCCGGCGGTTAGCGCAGCGACGTCCGGCAACAGTGGACATGTGCTCCTCGCTGCCGGGCTCCAGCTTATTGAGGGGACGCGGGTGTCCGGCGGAAAAGTCCGGGAGTAATCATGGAGCAAACGCTGGGAGCGAGCGGCCCCCCAGGGGACGAACCATCCGATAGTGCGGCGAACGCACCGGCGTCGGGTGCGGCGGAAGCGAACGAGAAAGCTGCGCAACCGTTGGCAGCACCACGGGCGCCGTCGTTTTCGTCCGTCCTCTTTGCCGCAGTTGCCAGCGCCGTCCTCGGCAGTGTGGTCCTGGCGGTATGCGAACACGCCGCGGCGGCCCTCTTCTTCCCCAGGCCAATGCAGGGCGAAACCTGGCCAGGGGACATCGTTATCGCCGCCACCGGCCGCATGATTGCCACGTATTTTCTGTTTTGGATACCGATCTTTGCTGTGGGCGGTGTCCTGTATTGGCGCTTCGCGCCGCGGCGGTCGCCGGCGATGCCCGAGCCCTTCTTCCTCGCCCTTTTCGCGCTGCTCGCGGCCCTGGTCGTCATACCGGCGGATCTGGAAATCGCCCGTCGCCTGCGTGCAGTTTTTCTGATCCCGGGGCTTCTCGCCGGGCTAAGTTTGACCGCGGCGGTCTATTTCCTTGCGCGGAGCGTCCATCGCCGCGTCGGGGAGATGCGGCTTCGACGCCTGTTCCGACGCGCGACCGGTTTGGCGGCGCTGGTCGCGCTCGCCACCGGCTTCTTCTTCGTTCGTTCCCCGTTGTTCGATCCCGGTGCCTACCGCGTCGCCGGGGGAAACCCGCCGAACCTGGCTCACCAGCGTGCGCACGTCCTATGGATAGTGCTTGACGCCGCGCGCGCCGATCGGCTCGGCCTCTACGGCCATAAGGCACCGACGACGCCGTTCCTGGACGAGTGGGCCAAGCAGTCCATGGTGTTTGACCGCGCCATCGCCAACGGAATGTGGACTCTTCCGACGCACGCTTCGATGTTTACCGGGCTGCCGGCACGCCGCCACGGCCTCGGGCACGCCACGTTCCGGCTCGACGACTCGTTTCAGACCGTGGCCGCTGCGCTGCGTGAAAACGGCTACGCCACGGGACTCTTTTCGAACAATATCCTGGTGGCGCCCAAGACCAATCTTTCGAAGGGTTTTGACACCCCGCTGGTCGTGTACCATTTTCAGCAGGCGACGCGCTTCTCGCTCGCATTCCTCTGCGAGAAGTGGGGGATCACGCCACCGGTACCGTGGCTCGATCTCGACTACGGCGCCGCCCTGACCAATGAGCTGGTGGCACGCTGGCTCGACGCGCACAGAGACGCACCGGTGTTCGTGTTCATCAACTACATGGAAACGCACCTGCCGTTCCGCATCCCGCGGCGCTACCGGGAGCTGTTCATGTCCGGAGATCAGGTGCACCGTTCCTTCGACCTGCGCCGCCGTGTCTATGGGGAGCTCGAGGAGTGGCTCAACATCGACGCCCTTATCGACGGCTACGACCACATGCCGCCCTTCGATCGCGAGGTCGTCAAACGGCAGTACGAGGCGGCCCTGCGCTACCTCGACGAGCGTGTGCGCGAGGTCATCGACATCTTCCGGCGACGCGGCCTGCTCGACAACACGCTCGTCGTCATCACGTCGGATCACGGAGAATACCTCGATACACACGGCATGTGGTCACACCACTTCCTGACCTACCAGGATGTCATACGCGTGCCGCTCCTGTTGCGCAACCCGGGCCGTACAGACCAGCAACGGGTCGCCACACCGGTGCAATTATCCGATCTTTATCCCACCGTGCTGCGGGCGACACTGGGGGCGCCTGCTACAGAGACAACACACAACGCGCGTGATCTGCTCGAAGTCGCGGCTGACGGTGGACAACCGCGAACCGTGATCAGCGAATGTTTCGGGGCCGAGCTGGCCGTCGGGCCGCGTCTGCTCGCAAGAAGCGACCCGCGGTTACGCCACCGCGCAACCACACAAATCACCGCCGTCGATTCGCGCTTTCAGTACATTCGCTCCGGCGACGGTCTGCGCGAGCTTTACGATTTCGGCGAAGATCCTGGCGCGCTCGAAAACCTGCAGTATTCGCACTGGGAAGAAGCCCGGCGGCTCGACGATTACATCGAATGGTGGCTCAGAGCGGTGCCGGCATACGAACCCAAACAGAACCGTAAGAGAGTCCGACCCGACCGTGAGATATTGGACGCGCTCAAAGCCCTCGGTTACTTGGGCGATGAGGAGTAGTTGCCCGTTCCCCGCCGATCGGAGGCCTTACCGGCAGCCTGCCGCCCGTGGGTTTCCGGCAGGCGGGCGCGCCGCGCGCGGGCGGACGGGCCGCCGATAGCACCGGGCTCTGCTTCGTGAATCCGTCTCCACAACGTTACACCACTTGCGAAGTCGCTTCCATTTCCAAGAGCCGCCGCTTCAGTGTCGCGCCACCGGGGGCGGAGAAGCCACCCAACGCCCCGTCGCTCTTGACCACACGGTGGCAGGGCACCACGATCGGACACGGGGTACGGCTCATCGCCGTGCCGATCGCGCGGGCCCCGCCCGGCCGCCCCATGTACTCGGCCAGTTGCTTGTACGAACGCGTCCGGCCGTAGCCGATCCGGCGGCAGGCCTCCCACACGTCAACCTCGAACGTCGTCCAGCCGGTCCAGTCGAGCGGAACCGCAAACTCGACCGCTTCGCCCGCAAAATACCGCTCCAGGTCGTCTACAAAATCGGGCATCAGGCTCGGGTCTTTGATCGCACCGGGGGCATCTGCGCTGATCGCGCGCTTCAGACTTCCGGCATTGCGAAACGGCAGGTACACCCTTCGCAACCCGCGACGTGACGCCACAAAGCCAACGTACCCCCGCGCCGTTTCGACCGTGCGGTAGCGTAATTCCATGATGATCTCCTCAGTCGCTTGTAATCCCGGGGCGGGCGTCGGACGCGTCGCGCCGGCCGCTCTCTCGGCAGTGCAGGATCGATTCCCTCGCGGTTCACCGGCGGGCCGTCCCCCTGGTGCGGCTCACGACGCCGGACGCTGCCTCGGTATACTAATGTCTATGGGAGACCCCGTCATCATCGCGATCGTATCGGGCGCCGCCCTGCTCATCGTGCTGACGCTGATCGTGCGTCTCTGGAACCGTCGCCGCGAGGCGACCTACTATGCCCGCCGTCGCGTCGAGCTGCGCAAGCAGCGCAGCTACCTTCGCGTGCAGCAGCAAGAAATCGAGCGGCTGGCAAACAGGATCATCGCCACGAGTTCCACCGGCTCTATCGCCGGCTTTACGATCGTCCGTCAGATCGAGGCGCTCTTCACCGACGGCCATCCCTCGCCCAGCAAGGCGGTCGAGTTTCTCAAGGCGACCGCTGCGCAAAAAGGCGCTAACGCCGTCATCAACCTGGGCAGCGCCCGTCCGCCGTCGGGCAAATGTCTGGCCCACGGCGACGCGGTCATCGTTCGTTCCATCAACGAAGAAACTTCACCTGCCATGCCCTTACCCCCCTTGCCGATCGCGCCACGTCCGACAGACGAGCACGATTCTACGTGATCAGAACTGCTGGCGCTGGCCCGTCGTTCTACGTAAGCGCGACGGATTAGATTGCGCTTGAATGGCGGTTCTCGGATCGCTACGCTAGCGGGAGAGGGTGAGAGGAGGTCGGCGTAACGGGCGGCTTCGACCCGGCCGGTGGGCCGTGCCGCCCGGCCCCAGGACGGGCCAACATCGTCCGCGTGAGCATCAATCCAACCGGGAACACGTACACAGGAGGGTCACCATGGCCAGGTCAGTAAAAGTCGGAACTGTGTTTGCAGCCGCATCCCTGACGTTCGCTGCGGCGAATGCCGCAATTCGATTTACCATTACGCCCGCCGCGCTCGAAGGCGACAACGTCCCGTCGGTCGGCCTGGTGACCCGCGTCGACAACCTCGTCATCAACAACGCCGGCTCATGGATCGTCGAGGCCGACACCGACAACCCCGATACCGACGGCGACTCCGTCCTGCTCAAGGACGGCGTGCTCCTGCTGCAAGAGGGCCAGGACCTGACCGAGCCGCCCGGCGCGTCCATCGATTCGTTTGACTCGGTCACCCTTGACAGCAACGGCGACAGCGGCTGGAACTTCTTCCTCGACGGCACCAGCGGCTACGACGACGACTCCGGCGTCTACTTCAACGCCGACCTCGTGCTCCAGGAAAGCACCATCTCGATGGCGCTGGAGTTCACACCTGGCACGCCGTACATCGGGTTCTTCGAGGTCAAGATCAACGACCCCGGCGAACTGCTGGTGATGGCCAGCGTCGATGACCCCGCGATCCCCTCGAGCGTCGATCGCGCGCTGGTGGTCTGGGACGTCGACGAGAACGGCAACCTGCTCAGCGAAACCGTGATCGTCAAAGAGGGCGATGTGCTCCCCGGGCAAACCGAGGCTGTCTCCGATCTGGGCACCGGCCCCCATCAGTTTGCCTTCAACAGCAATGGCGACGCGATGTATTTCGCCGACCTGACGGGCGACACGACGCTCGACGGCGTGATCTACATCAACGATACCAAGCTCGCTCAGGAGGGCGACACGTCGCCCGACCCGGCCCGCGCATATCAGTTTCTCAGCAGCCGCGGCATGGACTTCAACGATTACGGCGACTACGTTTTCAAGGCGGATCTCGACGGCGACTCGTTGGACGACTACGTCCTGATCAGGAACGGCGACATCTTCCGCCGCGAAGGCGAAACCATCCCCGCCATCGCCCCGTTCAAGTTTGATGGCACCAGCGCTTTCGGCTCCAGCGGCGGCCCCGTCCAGATCGACCACTGCGGCAACGTCTTCTACTTCGGCGACTGGGACAACCCGAACACGGATATCGATTCGGGTCTGTTCCTCAACGACGAGTTGATTGTTCAGGAGGGCGTCACCGTCGTTGCCGGTTCGCCCGTGAACACCATCAACAGCGGCTCCGACTCCTTCGTGCTGAGCGACAACGGCAAGTACGCCATCTTCGAGGGCGAGCTCGATGACGGGCGCAGCGGCGCCTTCATCATCGAGTTCGAACGCTGTGCCGACTTCGATGATAGCGGCACGGTGGACCTTTCCGACCTCGCCGCGCTGCTGTCGGCCTACGGCGCCTGCGTCGGCGATCCGGGCTTCGACTGTCAGTTCGATCTCGACTTCGACGGCTGCATCGGGCTGTCCGACCTGGCGCAATTGCTGTCGCTTTACGGCGGCCCCTGCTAGAGCGTGGCGGACGCGCACTGCCCCGGCCGACGAATGCGAACGGATTTGGCTGTAGCGCTCCGCGGTCCACGGGCGAACGTACTGGATCGTGCCGCCTACGACTGAGCGAGGTTCAGCCTGTACCGACGCATGCCGCTACCTCGTCTGCGTCCGTCGGGAGACCTTCGGAGAGGACTTCCGGGCCATCGGCCTCCGGCGCCCCGACGTAGACGGCGTCCTCGATCCGGATGCCGCCGAACCGCTCTCGCAAGAGTGCATCCACCTTCGCACGGTTCACCACGTCGGCCAAGGGCCGGACCAGTTCCTCGCTTGCCCAGATCGCGGGCACGAGGTAGATGCCCGGTTCAATCGTCACCGTCATGCCCGGCTCCAGGTCGCGGTCGAGGCGCAGGTACTTGTTCCCGAACTCCGGCCGGCGGGTGCGGCCCGGAGCGTAGCCGGCCAGGTCGCCAAAGTCTTCCATGTCGTGAGCATCGAGACCGATCAGGTGTCCGACGCCGTGGGGATAGAAAAGGGCATGGGCGGTGCGGGCAGCAAGCTCAGCCGGCTCGCCGCGGAGCAGCTCAGCTTCCACCAGCCCCTTGCAGATCACGCGGGCGGACAGATCATGCACGTCGCGGTAACGCATGCCGGGGACGCAGCGGTTCGTCGCCTCGTTCAGCGCTCGCAACGCCGTGTCGTACAGGTGCCGCTGGATCGGCGTCCACTCGCCGCTGACCGGGAAGGTGCGAGTGATGTCGCTGGCGTAACCGCCGGGCTCCTCCGCGCCGGCGTCGCAGAGCAGCAACGCTCCATCAGGCATGGTGTTTCTATGACCGTGACCGTGCAGGACCTCACCGCGGATGGTGATGATCGGATTGAAGGAGACCTGGCAGTCGTGCTGGTGGAGCACCGTCATGAACGCCGCCGCCGCGTCGGCTTCGCGGCGCCCGGGCTTGGTGGCCGCCATCGCCGCGCGGTGCGCTTCCACACTGATCTCGGTCGCGCGTCGCATCGCCGCCAGCTCGTGCTCGTCCTTGATCAACCGCAGATTGATGATCGCGCGCAGCTCGTCCGGGTTCGCCTGGACCAAGCCAAGCCGGGCGATCCACGCCAGGGTGTCGGGATACGGCGGCGCGACGGCCGCGGCCGCGCGGCCGGCGAGCGACGCTTCGAGCTGCTTCGGATCGACAAGGCTGCACTGGCGCAAGCCGGCCGCCCTTGCCAGGGCCTCATCGGAAGGTAGCTCACCGAACCATAGCGGGTCATCTGGAGCGGCGGGCGGGCGGCACAGCGTACAGCCGCTATCGCCATCGCTGCCGGGCTCGATCAGCAGGGCGGCGTTCTCGAGCGGCGGACCGCCAAAATAAATGTAAGAGCTACCGGCCCGGAAAAAGTGCGGATTCGTCGGATAGTTTCGGGCCGGGGCGTGACCGGCGAAGATCACCATCGGCCGCGTGATCGACGCGGCCAGACGCGTACGGCGTTGGCGGTAGACCTCGGCGGGTGCCGTCATCTTGATCACAGGTTCGCTCGCCACTCGGAACACTCCTTGTCGTCCGTTTCCTGCTATCGCCTTCAGGTAACAGCGTCAAGCACCGGTTTGCCCACGGTCGGACGGTTCCACAGCCACCAGGTAGGCACGGCCTGACGGACTGGACCGTGCCAACCGGTCGCACTAGACAAGTCGCGCGACGAGCACACGAAGACAGGCGTAGCGTCGGGTTTTCGAATCCGCTGCGGGGTTGCAGCACGCCGAGAGGCCTTGCGGTTGCTCGCTCGGGGCAGATCGAGGACCGAGAAAGGATTCTCGGTCCCGCCGCTCTCGGTTGTTTCTTGAGATCGAGGACCGAGAAGGGATTCTCGGTCCAGCGGGCAAGGATTCTCGGCCCCGGGCTTGCGGTCTACTGCACGAGAACGGGTGCTACGCTGTCGAGGCCGAAGAGTGCTTCAACCAGCGACTCGTCCACGTGAAGGTTGGCGGTGCCGTCCATGTCCAGCGTTCTGCCCAGGATGGTGCCGTAATAATCACCCGTGCCCACCAGGGCAATGTCCGTCGACGGTGCGATCACAGCGCCATAGAAGCCGGCGCTCCCGGAGAGTATCATCGTTGCGCCGGTCGAGTAGATGAGCAGGTCAGCCGGGTTTTGGCTGACATTCGTCAGCCCACCGCCGCTGAATTCGGCGGGGCCCGAGATGTAGATCGTGGTGGGACCCGCGATGGTGAGGGTCGCCTGTCCGGCCATCGACACCGAAGTGAAGTAGTACGTTCCGCCGGCCAGCGTCAGATTGTCGTTTCCGTTCAGGACGAGGTCCCACGGGCTGCCCCGAAACGGATCGTGACCGCGATCGGTCAGGCCGATCGTAACGTTGTCGTTCTCGCGGCTAGCCGTTTCCATGTCGAAGGAGGGCACAAAGTCGCCGCACCTCTGCTCACCCGCGACCCCCCAGACTTCGTAGGCGCTGCCCTCCGTCATGAGGGAATACCCTTCGCCATACATCGCGTCACCATGAATATCCACGTCGCCTTGCAGATATATGTTCTGGCAGCTACAGATATCGCCGTTGGGGTGGACGTTTCCGGCCCCGTACGCACCGTCCTGCGAGTCGTAGCTGTCAGTGAAGACGTTACCTTCGCCGCCAATGCCCTCCAGCCCCCAAATGCCGAGACAAATGCCGGAACCGACCAGGGCGACCGCGTCTTTGATCAGATCCGTCGTGTCAATTCCCATGACCGGCGCAAAGAAGAGCGGCACCTCACTCCGCGCACCAAGTACACGCACCGCGTTAGGCGATACCGTTTGCTCGTCGGGCGGGGGCGCCGGTAAGAACTCACGCGTGGTCCATGCCCAGTTGCCGATGATCACGGTGACCTCCTCGCCGGATACCGGGTAACCGCCGACCGCGTTCTGGCCGGCGCACTCGACCGCCCGCATCGTTGCTTCGTAGTCTCCGTCCAGCAGCGCAGACGCGCCCGCCAGCGCGGAGGCGTCTGCCGCCCGTTGCATTTGTGACCGGGAAACATAGATGTAGCCGGCATCAACCGCCAGTGCCACAAAGCTCAACACCATCACGAGTGAAATGGCGACCAAGGGAACGATGCCGCCACGCCGTCGACAGACTCGCCACAAGCGACCACTCATTGCCTTACCTCGCTAGTTTGCCGCCAGACCCCATTAAAACCATACAATATAAAAAACTGGGAAACACAGGCTTTTTTAACATGTCTTCGGCCTCGAGCCGGGGACCTACATTCACCTGTTAAGAGTGCCGAACCAGGTGCGTCCGATACATTGCCACGCCGCGGCCACCAAGACGGCAACGGAACACGCCATATGCGACGACCCGCTTGCGGGACCCCGATGGAATTCGTGCATTCGACGCGGCGCGTCTATCCGATCGTTTCCGTCTGCGCGCCTGCCCGCTGCTCTCTTCATTCGTCCCTGCCCGCTATGCCGGCTATTCGCGGACCGCGCGCAGGATCGCCCCAGGCCGATGTTCCGTCGATCAGGGGCGTCGCACCGAAACTTCATCCGGCTTGACAGCACTCCGCTGGAACGCCATCCGGCGACAGGCGCACCGATCCGAAGCCGAATCGGTCCAACGTCTTCGCGGATCTCGCAAACGACTGATAAACCGGCGCATAGACAGCGCCGCTCCGAACGCCAGACACCCTTCGGACACGCCGCTGTCCAAACAGCGGGGGCGGGCCCGCCTGTTCGGCTAACCCGCCCCGGGCTTGCTCGCCTGCGCACGCGGCGCGGCGCCGTGCGCTATTCGCCGTCGGGGACCTCGCTTTCGTCGGGTTCGCCTTCGCCCCCGTCACCGTCTCCCTCGCTCGCCTGCATGACGAAACCCGCGCCGTCGGTCTTCCGGCCTGCTCGGACGGACACGCCTTCCAGCTCCCCGTCTTCGAAACCGTTGGCCGCGAAAACGAGGTCGTACTCGCCGCCCGGCAGTGCGCTCAGCACGTACGAGCCATCTGCGGCGGTAACGGTGTTGCCGACCTCGTCATCTCCGCGATAAGTCGTGACCGAGACATCCGCGAGCGGGTCCCCTTCAACGTCGCTGACCGTGCCTGAGACGCTGCCGGCATCGGCCATCCGGATCAGACGCATCGCGATCGAGGGCGAGAACTGGAAGCTGCGGATCTGGTCCGGGTCGTCGATTCGACCGCCGGGGATAGGCGAAAACGCCTTGCTCAAATCGATGTCCAACAACAGGGTGGTCTCTTGCTCGGCTTCGACTTCGAAGCGGAAGTGCAACTTGATGCCGGTCTGCTCGCCACTCGGGACGCGAAGCGGAAGCGTAAACTCACGCCCGTCGTTCAGCCTGATCTGACCCTCAGTCACGACGATCCGCATCTGGTCGTACGTTCCGGCCGGCACGTCGGCGTCCGCGAGCACATCAACGCGGCCGTTCTGAAGCTCGAGCAGGTCGAACTCTCTCCCGGCCTCGTCCGCATAGATCACGATAAACGGGCGGCCCTCGCCACCGTCATCGTCGCCATCGTCGTTCTCATCGGCCCCCTGATCTTCAGCCGCTGCGCCGCCGGCGGCATCGTCCTTTGCAGCTTGGGCCGGCTCGGCCTGTTCGAGTGGCTCGTCGGAGTCGTCACCGTCAGCGTCGGAGTTGTCGGTGTCGTCGGGTGCGCTGTCCCCCGGACCGTCCCCTTCGTCATCGTCCCCTTCGTCGTCGTCCTCTTCGCCGCCATCGCCTTCGTCACCGTCGGACTCGTCCACGTCCCCTTCGTCCTCGTCACCTTCATCATTCGCGTCCGCCTCATCATCGGCGTTCGCGCGGCGGATTTCTACGCGGGTAATGGTCACGAGAGCCTCTTCGATGTATTCGTAAGGGTACGGCTTGTCGGTCACCAGTAACCGCAGACTACCGGTCTCCTCGGAAAAACCGAACGAGCCGGCATCGTCGAAGCTCCGCATGGAAACGCAGCTGCTGATGGACAGCGCCACGCTGACGCCGGCAACGGCAAGCAGAACGGTCACGAGTCTTCGTTTCATCGTTGATCCTTTCATGAATCGAATCGCCCCGGTTCCGGCCGACGGTTCGTCCCGCCGCGCCCGGGCGAGATACCTCCCCACATTGTTCGATACCCGCAACCCAGAGTTCCAGCCGTGGCCGCGAGTTTGGGCAGACTGGCGAACCCGCTCGGCTCAATCAGCGGGAAACCCTGGAACTATGAGACCGGCGCGGCGTTGCCCCGCCCTTTTCGAGCCGTAGGCCCACAGCACCGCGCAGTGCCGCCATACGTCATTGTTCCAGGATCCTGCTGAGCTTGCAAACGCCGGCGATTCGCGACCATCGCATTCCGGCCCCCTTTGTCGTTCCACGGCCCCCGGGGCTCCGGTTAAGCGGTCGGCAGGAGGTCGCCCGCCGGCTCCACCAGCCCTCGCTCGTCCCGGGAGGGCGGATTAAGCTATGGAGAACTTGACCACGCGTTCAGGGGCAAAATATGAGTCCCGTTGACTCGAGCATTCCCGAATCGATCGTTCGCGAAAACGTCGCGCGGCTGAAAGACTTGATGAAACAGGACGATTTCGCCGCCGTCATCCTTTTCCATGCGTCCAACATGCTGGCGTTCACCGGAACGCCGCACGCGGCGTCGGACCGACTGACCTGCGGGGTGGTGACGCGTGAAGGCGAGGTGCACGTGGTCTGCCCGGCGTTCGAGCGGCCGGGGGTCTGCGGGGCCGAGTCGATCGCCACGATCCACACCTGGCAGGAACACGAGGACGCCTACCAGTGTTTCGCTGATGCCTTGAGGCGGGCCGGCGTGCGCTCAGGCAAGCTCGGCGTGGACGGTCGGACCTGGCTCAACGCGTGGTATGCGTTCGAGGAGGTCTTCGGGGACTTGCAACTGCTGTCGGCCGAACGACTGATCCGCGAGGTGCGCCTCATCAAGTCGCCCGCCGTCCAGGACCTGCTGCGGGCCACGCATCGCAAAGGTGAGCAGTTCTTCTTCATCTTGCGCGACATGATTCGCCCGGGTGTCAGCGAGATCGAGCTACACCGGGAACTCCAGGCCCGTTTCCGAGAACAAGGGATCGAAATCAATCCCATGATCCAGTCCGGCCCGAACGGCGCTATCCCGCACAATCCCACCGGCCAGCGCGTGCTACAAGCGGGCGACAACGTCGTCGTCGACAGCGTCATCACCGTGGACGGGCTCAACAACGACCTGACACGCACCTTCGCCGTCGGCGACCCCAGCCCGCGGGCCAAGCAAGCGTACCAGGCCGTCCGCCGGGCGCAGGCGGCGGCGATCGAAGCCGCCCGGCCCGGCATCCAATGCCGGGAACTCGACCACCTCGCCCGTCGCATCATCAGCGCGGCCGGCTACGGCGAGTACTTCACACACCGGCTCGGCCACGGCCTGGGCATCGAGTGCCACGAGCCGCCTTATCTCAACGGCCGCAACACTGAAACCCTGCGGCCCGGCATGTGCATGACCGTCGAGCCCGGCACCTACGTTCCCGGAGAGTTCGGCGTCCGAATCGAGGACGACATCCTGATCACCGAGGATGGCTGCGAGGTCATCCGCGGTGAGTTGCCGACCGACGTAACCGACGCGTTCGATCGGTAACCTGCTACCTGAACCAGCGGCGCGTTGATGTGCCGCGCTTGCGA
>JBHHZX010000015.1:0-21335 GCA_046758265.1 Phycisphaerae bacterium | reverse complement strand
CTGGTGATGATCCGCGATGAAGCGCATCGTTTCGATGACGTTCTTCTCCGGTTCGTAGGGGTTGCTGATGATGTAGTGATACTCCGTGCGGATGTGGTGCCTCTTGAATGTGGCGATGGCCTCGGCGATTGTCTTGAGCGGCGTCGGTCGACGATAGAGCTTCTTCAGCGTGTCTTCACTGGCGCTCTCGATGCCCATGCTGATCAGGTCGATGGGGACCTTCGCCAGCGCCTGCACTTTGCGCTCTGAGACCGTGTTTGGAAATGCATCTAACTGAAGCGGCAGGCGGACCTGCTCGTTGTACTTGGCCGCGAACTCCTCGATCTCTTCTTCACTGCGGACGAAGAACAGGTCATCCACAAAGTTCACCGCCGCGATGCTCGGAAAGCATGCCAACGCCAACCGAATCTCGCTCAGCACGTTGTCCACCGAGCGCTGCCTCAGCCAGCGGCCCTTACCCTTGAAGAGGCTTTGCAGGGCGGCGTTGTTGCAAAAGGTGCAGTGGTAGGGGCAGCCGCGGCTCGTCTCGACGCGCAGCGTGTGCAGCGCGCCGCGCAGGTTGTCGGGCCGCGCCGGCGCGAGGCCGTGCTTGTCGGCGACCCAGTGCGTCTCCAGCTCATAGTCGGGGAACGGAAAGTTATCCAGATTGGCCTGCAACGGCGCGCACGGGTTGCGAATCGTCTGCTTGTTACCGAAGGGGCCGCCGCCCCGGAAGCCGAGGCTGGCAACGTCTTTCGGATCGCGGCCGGCCTCCAGTCGCTCGACGAACTGAAGCAGCGGTTCCTCGCCCTCACCGACGCAGATTGCGTCGGCGACTTCCAGCGATTCGTCCGGTGCGACCGTCGGGTGGGTGCCGCCCCAGACGAGCGGCGTTTTGATGCCTGCCGCACGGAGGCGTTGCGTAAGGGCGCAGGCTCGGCGAAAGGTGTTGGTCATCAAGCTCATGCCGATCAGGTCGCGACCGCGCAAGCGTTCGACGAAGGCTTCCAACGCGGCTTCGCTGAAGTCGACCTCCGTCGTGTCACGCTTGGAGCCCATGAAGATCATCTCGACATCGTGGCCGGCGGCCTTCAAGTAGGAGGAAACGTATCGCAGGCCCAGCGCGATCGAATGGGTGTAGGTGGAGATCAGGTTAATCTTCATGGGAGGCTCTCGCGCCGCGGAGAGCGGCCGGGCGTCAGTTTTGCGTGGGGCCCGAACATCGTTGACCCCGCCGGCGAAACCGAAAGGTTGAAGGGGGCCCACCCACTTCGTTTCGGATCCTAGCCGTGCTGAGATAAGGCTAAGATGACTCGACCCGGTGTCAAGGATCTTTTGCGCGAAACGAAAGCCAACGTGGCCGGGCCGCACCGATTGGCTCGCGGTCGTCAGCAAACGCGACGGCGGTCGCTGCCCGTGGTTGTGGAACATGGGCGCGCTCACGGGCAGGCTGCACCACTCAGGCTGGCAATCCGGCCCGAAACCCCCCCGCCACTGGCGCACATGCGGCGCGCGGCAATGAGCGCCTGCCCATGGCACCCGGCGTTCCCACGTTCCCACGTTGTTACGCTGTCACTCGCCTTTCAGGCGGCGGATCTTGATGTTGCGGTACCAGACCTTGTCGCCGTGGTCTTGCAGGACGATGTGGCCTTTCCTGACAAGGCCGTAGTTCGGCCATTTTTTGAATTTGCTACCGGCGACGAGCCTTTTCCATTCGTCGGTCCAGAGTTCGTATTCAACCACCTTGACGCCGTTGAGCCAGTGCTCGACGTGCGGGCCGTCGGCGAGGATGCGGACCTGGTTGAACAGGCCCACCGGCTGCGTGACGTCGCGCAGCGGCGCGTGCAGGGCGTAGTTCGAGCCGGCGGACGTCTTCGGGTTGCGACCGTCGGCGTGCTCGGCGTTGTCGAGCACCTGCAACTCGGGGCCGGATTCCCACGGCCAGCCGTACTTTTCCTTCACGCGGTAGAAGATGCCGCTGTTGCCGGCGGCGGAGATGCGCCATTCGAGCTTGAGCTCGAAGTTATCGAACTCTTCGTCCGTGGCGATGTCGCCGGCGGGGCCGACGCGGACGAGGCATGCGCCCTGCTGCGGCGTATCGATGACCTTCCAGCCGTCGCTCGGAAACGAGTCTTTCTTGTAGCCGTGCCAGCCGTTGGTGGTCTTGCCGTCGAAAAGCAGCCTCCAGCCGACGGCCTTCTCCTCCTCGGTCAGGAAGTTCTGCGGCTCGGGCGGCGGCGGCGTGAGCACCTTGCCGTAGCGGTCCGGCGGGATCACGTTCAGCGTGTACCACGCCTCGGTGCTCCACGGCAGTTCGCCGTCCGCAGAGATACACGGCGGCAGCAGCCGGATATAGACGACGTGCGACAGCTTGAGGTCTTCAATCTCGAGGAAGACCTTCTTGCGATCGGGCGACACGCTGGCGGATTTGACCGGATAGCGGACGCCGTCGCGCGTCGGCGGATGGACCTCCCGGTGTGCCACTGCTCCTTGAGCAGTGTCCCTCCGGGTGCCACGGGCGGCTTGTCCGCCCGTGCCCTCCCGCACTGGCAGCAAGCTGCCAGTGGCACCCCTTCCTTCGTCGCTTTGTCGCCGGGTGCCACGGGCGGCTTGTCCGCCCGTGTCCTCCCGCACTGGCAGCAAGCTGCCAGTGCCACCCCTTCCTTCGTCGCTTCGTCGCTCCGTCGCTTCGTCGCTTGCAAGTCTGAACGACCACTGCTCGACGTAGTACGACTCCGGCTCCCAGCCGCAGCGTGGATCGAGCGGCTTGGTGAACTCGATCTCGAAGCCATTGGTCATGGCGCGGACGGCGAGCATTTCGAACGTCACGCGCTGGTTCGGGCGTAGGTAGCACAGTGCTTCACCGTACGGATATGCTTCTGTCTTTGGCACCGAGAGCCAGACGACGATTTCTTTCGGCAGCGCACCGGCCACGCTCTCCACTGTTCCGGGGAAACCGCCGGAAAACCGGAACGCCGAACCCTGCACGATTTCAGCAACCTCATCCGTGACGACCCGGTACAACTCCTGGCGCTGGGGCGCGGCGACCACGAGCTGAAGGAGGTCGAGACCACTTTGGCGCGCGTACGGTGGAGGGGCCCAGTGAGCATCCGGATGGCGCGGGCTCCATAAGCGGGCCCGGCTGATACGGCCAATTGGACGGTCGTCAGGGGGGACCAGAATCAGGGACGACGTCAGCTCCCGTGGTGGGCGCACGCCAATCTCCAGTTCCTCTATCGCGGCGTCTTCCTGCACGCCATACATCGCCGATCCCGTCAGCACGTGTCCAAAACTCGGGTGCACGCCCGCCACCGGCGTGCCATCGCCGGGGCGGCCGCGGCGGAGGGGCGGGATGATGCGCTTTTGGCCGGGGGCCGTTTCGCGCGAGGCGTCGGCGGCGTGTGTGAGCAGCTCAGCGGGGATCAGCTCGAATTTGCCTTTCGGCGCACCCGGCGGTCGCCATCGGAGTTCGAGGTGTTCGCCGCCGCCGCTTTCGAAGTGGAGAACGCGCAGCGCGTGCTCGCCCGCGGTCAGTTCGACCGTGCCGTCTTTTGGCACGGCGGCGTGGAGGCCGTCGTGGTCGACGACGAGCTTGCCGTCGATCCAGAGCGTCGAGCCGTCATCGCTTACCAGCCGGAATGCGTATGTGCCAGGCTGCGCTATTCTGATAAAGCCCTCGACCTCGGTGTAGAAGTTGCCCTCGAACGGACCGAAGTCGCCGCGGTCGGTCCGCAGCTCGAGCGTGGGGATTGCCTTGACGACGTTCGGCAACTGGTTCGGCACGAGCGCGGGGAGCGCGTGCATGGGTCCGTCGATGTCGTAGAAGCGGACGAGCAGGCCCGGTTCGCGTTCTCTTGCGTGTGCCGAGGAGATGGTTATGGTGGCAACTCCCAGAAGTATCAGGATTGTTTTCGTAGGCACAGCTCGCCGTCCTTTCCTATCAGTTGGAGGGTTCCGATCTCACGCTCTGGTGCAGCGGTTGATCAGCATACCCATACCCTGTCGGTCTCCGCAAACGCGGCCCACTAATCAGAGCCCGGAGCGCAAGCGACGGGTAAAAAAACGAGGCCCCGGTCGTGACTGGCCGACTGCGCACTTCCAATTGCAAGACCCCGCGCTTGCGCTTGGGGCTCGGATCGAACGGCCGACGTCACACGTTCTGAGACGTGCACTGCTGGCAGGTCTCGCGCGGCTCGACCTGCCCTACGTGTTGCTGCACGGCTGCGGAGGCGCCGGCCGCTACAGCGTCGGTTACTCTTCAAGCGTCTCCACCGTAGTCGAAGGCGGTGGGGCCGGCTCGTACCTGGGGATTTCCGGCTCGGGCACCGTTTCGACCAGGCGCTGCACGATCTTGACCGAATCCAGCCCTTCCGCCTGGGCGGCGAAGTTGCACGCGAGGCGGTGCCGCATCACCGGGACCGCGGCCTGACGAATGTCGTCGAGGCTGACGCTATAGCGAGCGTCCATGGCGGCGAAGGCCTTGCCGGCCCAGACGAGGAACTGCCCGGCCCGCGGGCCGACACCCCAATCGACGTATTTGCGGATGAACTCTGGTGCCGCCGGGTCCGCCGGTCGCGACGCCCGCGTGAGCCGGGCGGCGTAGTCGATGACGTACTCGGTGGCGGGGATCGCCGCGATCAGCTTCTGCATGTTCAAGAGCTGGCGATCGTTAAGCACGGTTCGCAGCCGCGGCGGCTCGTCGGCGGTTGTCGTAGACAGGATCGTTTGCTCCTCGCTGAGCGAGGGGTAATCGACCCAGACGTTGAACATGAAGCGGTCGAGCTGCGCCTCGGGCAGCGGGTAGGTACCTTCCTGCTCGATCGGGTTCTGGGTCGCGATCACGAAGAACGGGTTCGGCAGGTCGTACGTTTCCGTGCCGACGCTCACCTGCCGCTCCTGCATCGCTTGAAGCAAGGCGGCTTGAGTTTTTGGCGGCGTGCGGTTGATCTCGTCGGCCAGCACGATGTTGGCGAAAACCGGGCCGCGCACGAAGCGGAACTCGCGGCGGCCGCCGGGTAGCTCGTCGATGACGTTGGTGCCGGTAATGTCGGACGGCATCAGGTCGGGGGTGAATTGGATCCGCTTGAAGCTCAGCGAGGTGATCTCTGCCAGCGTCGAGACCATCAGCGTCTTGGCCAGACCCGGCACGCCGACGAGCAGGCAGTGCCCGCGGGTCATGATCGCGGCGAGCATCTGCTCGATCACGTACTCTTGCCCGACCACTCGCCGGGCCATTTCCTCGACAATGAGCTGCTTCGAGCGGTGGAACTGTTGGAGCAGGGTGACGAAAGATTCTTTGGCCATGAGGCGAATAGCGAATTAGCTGGCGGCACTGTGCCGCAGTTCACTGAGAACGATCGCCTGCATGACAATCGATTTGTGCGAGTGTGGCAAGAGGGCCTTCTCAATTCGCCATTCTTGATTCGCTATTCGCTATTCTCCCGCGGCAAGCGGCCCTCGTCGTACGCCCGGCACAGGCGTTCGTAAGCTGCCTGGTAGGCGACAAAGCGCACCTGGTATTCCGTGCGGTGCCTGGTGTCGGCGGCTTTATCCGGGTGCCAGCGCTGCGAAGTTATCCGCCAGGCATGCTTGAGCTGCTCGTACGAGGCCGTCGGCGCCAGGCCGAACAACGCCAGGCCGTCGGCCTCCGGTAGTTGAGCAGCGCGGCGCTTGACCTGATCGGTGACGACCTTTTGATCCGCTTCGTCTGCCGACGCGCGGAACCAGTTCCAATCCCACACGTCGGGCAGCATGGCACCGAGGCTGGAGCCCATCACCGACATGGCGCGGGTGAAGGGCCTGCCGCGGAGGCGAAAGAGGCTGTCAAGGACGAGCCCACCGGTCGCCGCTACTTTGCCGCCGACGCGGGCGGACTTGCGCCGCTGCGCCGCGTACTTGCCACGCAGCAGCGGCTCGATGTCGGCTCGCCAGACCCGGCGCAGAAAGCGGCGCAGGGCCTCATCGCTCTGCTTCGACCATCCTGTCATGTCGCGCTTCGCCTTTTTTCCGGCAGTGTAGAATCGCGCGCGGCCGTACGACACCGCCGCCGATTTGTTTATATCATGCCGGCTTCAGGATTGGCAGTCCCTTTGACAAGAGAGTGTCTCTCTGTGCGATTCGAGGCGGGCCTTACGTTGGTGGGCCAGGATAACGTATCGTCGCTGCCGGTCGGCGTGATGATCGCGTTCGCGGCGGCGGCGGCGAACGTCGCGCTGCTGGGGCGACGGCGCCTGCCGGCGGGACTGGGCGAAGGGGCGTTTGTCGCCGCGCTGAGCGGGGGCGTACTCCTGTTGTTGGCGGTCGATGCGACGGGCAGCCTCGCCCAACCGGCAGCGGGGCACGTTCTGACCGCGCTGACCGTCTTCTGGTACGCGCTCAGCAAAATCGTCACGCGACGACGTTCCGGGGTGCAGGGCCCTCAAAGTGCGGAGACAGACGAGTTTGAGCGCGAGCGGACTCAGGTGTGGGCCTGGGCCGCCCTCGTTTGCGGGCTTGCCGCGCTGGTCAACTGCCTCGTTACCGCGACCGCTATCAGCTTGGCGGTGTGGCCGGCGGCGGCCACCGACTTCGTTGTGTTGCTTCTGCTCTCCCTAGCAGTGTGGCTCTTTGATGCCCGCGCATGGGCGGTGTATCCGGCCGTCACGCTGCTGGCGTGCCTGCTCGTTTTGGTGATTCCTCCCAATAGCCTGAGAGCCTACGGAACCACGTGCGGAGTTGGCATGAACGTTGCCGGAGCGTTGTCGTTGTTCGTGGTGATCGGGACGATCCTGCTGCGTTGGTGGCGTCGGCGGCGTCTGTGGTTGCAGGACCCGCGAGGTGCGGCTGAGCTCCCCATACCGAGCGGCGCGCTGCTCGCGTTGCTCGTTGGTGCCAGTTTGCTGGTCGGCATTGGAGGCGTGTTGCTCCGCGAAGCGGCCTTCACCCCGAGCGCCGTGCTGCTGGCCGCCCTGACCTGTCTGACGATCGGCCCTGTGCGGGCGTGGTTGGTCGTGAGTGAGATTGGTCTGATCCTGGTCGCGGAGAGCGTTGTGACCGCTTCGTTGGCGTGGGTGCGACCCGGGTGGTCCGGAGCGTTGCTTGGAGTGGCTGTCGCAGGTGCCTACTTGCTTTGGCTGGCCCGCTTCTGGGATCAGCAGTTGAACGACGGAGTGGCGTGGACGACCGCCGGCAGGCTGATCCCGATCGCCCGCCGGCTGGCTTATGCGGCTTATGTGGGAGCGGTTGCGCTCGCGTCAGGTGGTTTCAGCGCTGCCGAGCTCCAAAGCCAACCTGTTTGGATGGCAGCACTTACTGTTCTGTTGTTGCTTGGCGGCATGAGCCTGCTGGTGCGTGACGGCCAGGAGCATCGGCGAGCGGGGGCGGCGTTCGCAGCCTGCCTGACGGCGCTGGCGGCGACAGGTCCTGGCTGCCGGCTGCTGTCCGAACTGACGGGGTCCGCGGTTTCACCGGTGGTCTTGGCCGCTGCGGGTGCTTTGCTGTTGGCACTGCGCGTCGCCCTGACGCCGCGCACTTCGCCGACCGCCGCGGTCTACGACGCCTATGTGGGCGGCGCCTTGCCGCTGGTCGTGCTGTTTGTGGTGAGCCTGCGCGGCGTCGACACCCAAGCTGCCGCCGCCCTGGTGTTGTGCGCGGGGGCTGTGCTGGTCGCGTTCAAGACGCTTCGCGCTTCCTCGCGGGCTACACAGGCTGAACATACCGGCGGTGCTTGACGGATTGCAGGGAGCGTCCGAAGTAATATTTCGTCGACGGGACGTGCTCGCATCGCGAGGCGCAGGCGCGGATAATGTTATGTTACGACTGGCCCCGCAGGAGACAGGTTGTCATTCCGGCCGTTCCAGAGCGAGTTCGCCGATCACCGGGTGGTGCTGATTCCGGCTGACCTGGACGATGAGCAGCGTGCGCGTTTTGTCACCAAGACGGCGGCAGCCGTGAAACAACAGGCGAATCTCGCCGCCAGTTCCCACAACATTTTGAGGGTCGGCGGCGAAATTGAGCAGCAGGGGGACCGGATTCTGATTCCGCACGAGCCAGCCGCACCGGGCAACCCCGCGGCGCTCGAAGCCCCGTCGGAATTGCTTGACATCGGCACGATCTGGTGGCTGAGCTGGTCGCTGGTCCAAGCCTTGAAGGCCGTCCCTCCGGGCACGCCACATGGGGGCATCCAGATTGCCACGCTTTATCTTGACGAAGCCGGCCGCGTCAAGCTTGGCGACTTCGGCATCGCTCCGGTATTTGAAGTGACTTGCGGCATCGACGCGCGGCGGCAGATTCATTGCGACGGTATGGTGCGCACAGCCGACGGCGGTGGAACGTGTTCGGGGGTCTGGTCATTACTCAGCGAGGACGACAGCCGCGATCACGGCTGGATCGCGCCCTACTTCGGGCACGAACTGCTCGAGGGCACGCTGCGGCTGAACCCCAAGGCCGACCAGTTTGCGGCCGGAACCCTGCTCTATCTGCTCGCGACCGGCACCCATCCTTACGGCGCGCAGCTCGCCGACCCGACGCTGATGCTCTACTTCCACCTTGAGCCCTTCGCCGTGCGCGACGAACGTTCGGAGTGGGCGGAAGTCTTCGAGCGGGATCAAGCCGGCTTCAGCACCACGGCCGACAAGCCGATTCTCGGCTGGTCGAGCTACATCCAAAGGCTGCTCCACAGTGACCCCGGTGAGCGCTTCGCGAATCCGGCCGAAGCCCAGGCCGCGACGGCCGAGTTCTGCCCCGCCGCGTGGGCCGAAGCCTCGGCGGCGATCTCCGCAGGGTTGAAGCTGCTCGACGTCGGCGAAGTTGACGCGTTCCTGCAAAAGACCGCTCGCTGGAAAGATGACCAAGCACTGCCCGGCCTATGGCGGGAGCAACTTTCGAACCGGCTCGCGGTCATCGAGTCGCGGAAGGAAGAGATTGCGGCGCACAAACGGCTTGAGCAGCGCCTGATGGAAGGGCAGGAGGCGCTTAACAACGTGGAGGTTGAGCGTGCCCGGGCGATCGCGCGCCAGGTCCTGGCAGCGCCGCAATGCGATGACGCCCTGCGCGCTGAGGCCGAGGAGCTGATCCAGTTCTGCGACGAGCAAGAACAGTTCATTCAATCGGGGGCGGACGACCTGGCCAAGGCGTATCTGGAATCCGCCCGCGAGTGCCTCGCCCGTAATGAATTCGAGGAGGCCCGCCAGCTACTCAATGGCCTCTTGAACGACCCGGCGATACCGAATGCCCGCGTGGCGCAGGCTCGCAAACTGATTGCGGAAGTCGAGCTGACCGAGCAGCGGATCGAGCAGCAATTGGGCGAGTTGGCCGGGGCCGGCGACGATCTCCGCGCGGGGCACTACGAGGCCGCGCGGCAAAGGCTCCAGACCCTGCTCGAAGAAAAGGGCCTGCCCCAGGCCACCGCAGCGCAAGCCCGCGCCCTGCTCGAGCAAGTGGCGCAGGCGCAGGCTCGGCGGGCGGCGTGCGTCGCAGCGCTCGACGAGGCGCGGATCGCGTGGGAACGGGCCGACCTCGAAGCACTCGAAGCGTACCTGGCGCAGGTGCCGGAGGATTTTGCCGATCCTGAGATCGCGGATGTGCGAGGCGACCTTGCAGCGCGGCGTGAACCTTTGCGGGCCGCGCTGGAGCGGCGCATGATTGCGAAGGAAGCGTTCGCCAGTGGCGACGCCGGCGCCGCGCTCGCGGAAGCGGAGCAGGCCAGAGACATCGCCGAGCTGCCTCAGATCCTTCGGGATCAGCTCGACGAACTGCTCGGACGTTGCCGGGCCACGATCGAGCAGCGGGAGAAGGAGCGGATCGAGCTGGCACTGGAGATGCTGAGAGAGGCCGAGGCGGCCTGCGACGCGCTGCGGCTCGACGAATGCCGGCGACGGCTGGAAGACGACGCGATCAAGCAGCCGGGCCTGCCCGAAGAGATCGTCGCGAAGGCTGGGGGGTTGCTGCGGACCTGCGAGCGGATCAAGCGGGCCCAGAACGTTCTGGAATACGCGCGGCAGCATCTGGCGGACGGGGAATTCAGGGAAGCGTCTGCGCTGCTTGAGGGGCTGAAAAGCGAGGGATTGCCGTCTGCTATCGTTGCCGAACTCGAAGGTTTGCGCGCCGACGTTTCGCGGGCCCGCCAGGAGCACGCCCGCCGCGAGCGGCAGAAGCTCGCAGCGCGGCTCGACGAGATCGACGCCATCATCGATGCGGGCGAACTTGGGCGTGCCCAAGCCGCGCTGAAGCCGATCGAAGCGGCCGAGTATCTGAATGACGAGCTCCGGCGGCGAATCGCGGCAGTGCGGGCGGTGATCGAAAAACAGCGGCCGGTGCTGGCGACGATCCGGGCAGCGGAGGCCGCGCTTGCCGGCGAACCGTCAGACCTCGCGGAGCCCCGCGCAGCGCTCGAACGCCTGCCGGCTGATCTGCCGGCATGGGCAGCGTCGCGGATCGCAGCCGTCAGGCAACGTGCCGCTGAGCTTGCTGAGCGGAGGCGGCGAGAGGCGATCCGACGGGCGGCCGCTGGGCTCGACGCAGCCCAGGCCGCCCTTGACGCGGGTGATCTGCCGACGGGGCGGAGCTACCTTGACCAGGCCCGCGCTGCGCTCGAACTTGATGCAGGGCTGGCCGAGCGGCATAAGCAACTCACGGCCCACGCAGCGCAGCTCGAAGAATGGCTGCCGAAGGTCAAGGCGACGTCCGACAGGGTAGGGCGCGGTGACCTTCTGGCCGCCCACCGTGAACTGACCGACCTGCTTCAAAACGAGTCGATCCCCGAACTGTGCCGGGCGCGCCTGGCGGAATTGAAGGGCCGGACCGAGAAGCTCATTGCGGCCCGGCAGCAGGAGATCGACGCCGAACTGGCCGCGCTGGCTGCGGTGCTGGTGCGACGCGGCCGGCGTGCGAGGCGGTTTCACGAACGCGTTGGCGCGCTGAAGTCGGATTCGCTGGCGACCGCGCAGCACAACGCCCAAGCTGACGAGTTGCTCGCCGAGTACGAACGGCTGCCTGAGCCCAAGACCCCCAAAGCGCCGCTTGCGATCGCCGGTTCCGTCGGTGTGGTCGCGGTGGTCGCGGCCGGGTTGTACTTCGGCGGCGTTTTCGGAGGTGGTGGCGGCGGGGACGGTGGTGACGGGGGTGAAAGTGGCGCCGGCAGCGCTCGCGACCAGATCGTTGCGGCGCTCGCGAGATTGCAATCCGAGCTGGCAGAGGCTGCGGAACAGGCCCGGGCGCAGCATCGTGTCCACAACGACTGGGAGCTCGTGTTCGAGCCGACCGACGAGTTTCCCACCACACTCTTCGCGATCGAACCAATGGACGGAGCTCGTGAGGAGGTAGGGGTCGCCCGGCGGGCTGCGGAGCTGGAGCTGCTGCGGCTGACGCCGGAACTGTACGACATTCTTTTCCCGATATCGGTGGCGAGCCGAATCGCTGCGGCGGTCGAAAGGTTGCAGATGGAAGTGAATGCGGCTCGTCGGCAGGCCGATCACCCGGCCGCTCCGGCGCCACAGTACGTCGTGCGGCTCGAGCCGGCGGACAGCCTGCCGGCCACGGTGATCGCGCGCAGCGCGCAGCGCGCGAAGGAGATCCGGCTCGGTGAAGTCGCTGACGCGGAACTCGACGAATTGGCGCTGACAGACGAGTGGCGTGAGCGTCTGTTCGGGCCGCCGGCCCCACCGGTCGCGGTCCGAATTGCCGCCGCGGTGGCGAGGTTGCAGGCGGAGGTGGACTCGGCCCGCGGGGGGGCAAGCCGACCAGATGTACCCGCCCCGCGGTTCGTGCTACGGCTCGCTCCGACGGACAGCCTCCCGGCAACGGTTATCGCCCGGAACGAGCAGACCGCAGAAGAGATTCGGCTCGGCGAAGTCGCTGACGCGGAACTTGACGAGTTGGCGCTGACGGATGAGTGGCGTGCACGCCTCTTCCCGCCGCCGCCGGAGCCCGACAAGCCCACGATCGTTGAGGTCACCGAGGCGTACCTCGAGGAGCTGCGCAAGGCGTTGCCTCGGGCGGTGGTGTACGGAGATCTCTTGCCGGCGAGCGATGGAACGTTCGAAGTCGCCGCGGCGTGGAAGGAGCGCGCGCTACGCTCGTTCGCGGGATTGCGGTTTGACGAAGAGGGGGCGCGTTTCACGACGCCGGTCGCGTCCGTCGCCGCACATTTTCGGTTACAGATCGAGGCGCTGGCGGCCATCGAGCGGGTGCTGAGGATCGCTATCCCGCTGGATGACCCGGAAGCCGCGGCGTACGAAGCGGCGCTGCGGCTGAGCGACCCGGGGCGCGACGTAATCGTTGAGCACGTCGATTTGCAGACAGGCTCTGTGCGGGTGAAGACGGCGGCCAGGCTCGACGCGGACCCGCGCTCACGAGCAGCGTTTCCGTTCAGCGCGGTTTACAGCAGTGGGAAATTTGCCATTGACGACGCCGCCCGGGCGGCGTTCAGGGTCTATCTCAGCGACCTGCAACAGCATCAACTGCAAGATTCGCTGCGGGGGATCGAACAGGAATTGGCGCTGCCGCCGGGCGTACGGCTGAGCTGGCCGGGTGACTTTGAGGGCGGGCCGCGTATCGCGCTGCGCGTGCTGGGGACCGACGAGCGCACCTTCGCCGCGCTCGAAGCGGACTGGAACCCGCAGGCGCTCTTGTACGAGATCGACGTGGACGAAGCGCTGGCTGCGCTGCGCGACGGTGTCCAGGCTGCTGCCGGGGATGAGGTCACACGCGCGGCGCTGGCTGCGGCCTGGCCGGAAATCCGACCAACGCTGACACCTCCCGCCGACCAGCCGGGCACGGAATACTTCGGGCGCTGCGATCTGTTGGCACTTGCCCTGCGTGAGGATCAGCCGGAAGAGCCCTTCGCCGTGGCCGTGGAGGTAACGATCGGCCCGCAAGAGGCCGCGAGTCAGGAGCGAATTCAATTTCCCGCGCGCCTCAGCGTGCAGGACGGAGCGCTGGGCTGGGACTCGGCCGGCACACGGGAAGCGAAAGCCACGATCGTCGCGCGGCTCCAGGCGCTGGCCGGCGATGAAAGCTTCCGTCTGCGCCGCCAGCAGGAAGCGCTGGCACAGTTGGCGGCCGAGCTTCACCCCGATGCGGTGAGCGCGGAAGCGGAGGGTGGCGAGCTGCGGGCCGATGCCACGGTCGCGGGCCGGCAGCGCATCTTCACCTGGACCTGGGACAATGCTGCGTTGCGATACGCCAACCGCGTCGAGCCGACTCCGCCGGCCGCTACGCTGGCGGACAGGCTTCAGCAACTCGCGTCGCAGCCCGCCGCGGACCTCCGCGCTTTCCGTGATGCCCTTACAGAGGTCATGGAGGCGAAGATCGAGCGCTACGGGGCGCCGAGCTACACCTCGGCGGAGGATTTCGGCGCCGCTGCGAACCCAGCCGGCGCCCTCGTCGCAGCCAGTGCGACTTTGCAAAGGCTTATCGCACCGACGCCAACACGCGACCCCTTCCCGGTCGTCTTTATCGAGTACCTCGTTGGCGAGACCGACGTGTATGGGCTCAGTTGGCGGACGGTGACGGACGACAACGACGCGATCATCGGCATCGCGGACGCCAAGGTCTGGCAGGTCATGCCGGCGGCCGAGTTGCGGAGCTACCCGGAGCCTGCTGCCTTTCGCCGGGATTACTCGACCGATGCCGCACTGGGCGAACGGCTTCTGGGCCACGCCCTCGGGGAGACGCTCGCGGGATCGGCAAACGCTTCCGGCGGCTCGTTCGGCGTGGTGGTCGCGCCTGACGGGCCGCTGTGGCTGACCCGCTGGGAGCAGGTGCGTTTTGATGTGCGGCCGGTGGTGAACGTAGACCTGCGCGGTGCCGCCGACCCAGGCCGCATCGCTACACTGCGTGATTTGCTCAAGCCGACGCCGTTGGGCCGAGAGAGACTCGCCTGGCGCCGGACGGGCCTGTGGTGCGTGCCGACCCTCGCCGGCCAGTGGCGCGGTCCCCCGGACCAGGTCGGGAGGCTCCAGCTCGGCGTGCTGGTGTCCGGCAAAAAGCCGAGCGTCGCCAGTTTCAGACGCCGCGGCCGGCTGTTGTTCGCTCCCGTCACCGACCCGACGCTCACGGGCGATTTCGGCTGGGCGCAGTTTGCCCGCAGTGTGCGTCCGGAAGAGATCGGCTACCTGTTCTGGGATCGACGCTGGAGCGACGAGGGCTGGAACCCGACGCCGTTTACCAGCTTCTCGCTGATCCAGATTCCATGACGGGTGCCTCGCTGGCGGCCCTGTTACGCGCCGCCGTCTGGTGCTAAAGTTCAGCATTGCCAGTCGAGCTACAACGAGTTGCGAGGCGCGGTGTGAAATCCAAAAGAAAGGTCGCCAAGAAAGCCGGCGGCGCAAAAAAGACGCGCTCGGCGAAAGTCGATGCAGCAAAGCGCCGCAGGGCGATGCCCGACGCGGCGGCGGCGCGGCAGGCCCAACGGTATAGCAAGACGCGCCGTGATCACTCGGCCGAAATCGCCGAGGACTACGTGGAACTGATCGCACAGTTGATCCGCCAGCGCGGCGAGGCCCGCACGGTGGACATCGCTGAACGGCTGGGCGTCTCGCATGTCACCGCGACCAAGACGATCAGCCGCCTACAGCGCGAGGGCCTGGTACGCTCCGAGCCCTATCGCTCGATCTTTCTTACCGACCAGGGGCGACGAATCGCGCTCCAGTCGGAAGAGCGACACAAGCTGGTCGTCGAGTTTTTACGTAAGCTCGGCGTGAACCCCGCCGACGCCGAGATCGACGCCGAGGGGCTCGAACACCACTTTGGCGAGGCCACGATGGCGGCGATTCGGCGATTTGTGGAGCTGGGGCGCTAGCGCGGCGCGCTTGTCCCGGTTCGGGGTCCACCTATAATGCCAGGCCGACGGTGTCGCCGGTTGGCGCGGTCAGAGCTGATTCGTACGTTGGCGCTGGCAAGTCTTGCATTTGGGGAGCGCGGGCACGACGCGCTGCGCTGCGCCCACATTAGGAGAGGCTTCTATGGCTGAGGAACACTGCAAACTCGGAAAGATCTACTGGTCGGAGACGTTTCCTTTTGTCCGGCTGTTCTCGACGTTTAAGCGGGCGATCTCGTTCTGGCCCCTGGTGCTGGGCTTTTCGTGCGTGATGTTGTGCTACATCTCCGGGCGTGTGCTCGATGTGATCTGGAAGGCGGCCGACGCCGGCGTGCTCCAGGCGCCCCGCGCTGTCATAACTGCCGAAAGCCCGCTCCGCTCGCCAGAGGCCCTTGTTGATCCCACCCGGCGGAGTGAAATCGCCGCCTACGCATTGCTCGACGCCCAGACGTTCCGGCGCTGGGAGCAGGAGGCTGCGGAGCGCCGCCAGCGGGACGAGGAAGCTGCGCAAGAGGCCCGGACGCCCGAACACGAGCAGCAGTGTGCCGCGATGCTGGACCTGATCGACGACCGCCTGGAAGCCGGTCTCGAAAGGATCAGCGCTGACGAGCAGCTCTCGCCGAACGAAAAAGACCGGGAACGCGGAGCATTGCGTCGCGCCGCCGACATCGTGCGCCTCACGCTCACCGGCTACGATACACGGCACCTTACTTCGCCGGACGAGCAGGCAGAAGCGGCCGAAACCATCCTGGCTGCTGATCCCGACATTGACGTGCAGCAGCTTGCCGAGGAGCAAGCACAGTTGCGGGGCCTGCTGGTGGAGCAACGGCGAATCACCGAAGGCGAGCAGCGGCGTCCCCGCGGCCCGTTCATCAGTTTGCTTGGTTACGAGATGCGCTGCTTTGCGGCTGCCGTTCACGGCGTCTGCAACGGCCGCTGGGGGCTGAGCGGCTCCGCGCTGAGCGCTGAGCCGGCCATGATCGGCAGCATTGTTTCGGCGGCTAGCGGCGTCCAGTGGCTGGTCACGCAGCGACCCTGGTATGCCGTGATCTACGGCGTGGTTCTTTTGGTGATCTTTGCCTTCTGCGGCGGGGCAATCTGTCGGGTGGCGGCGGTACGTTCGGCCCGCGATGAAAGTATGTCGTTTTTGACGGCGTTGCGTTTTTCACGCGACAAATTTGCGGCGTTGGCTGCCGCACCGTTGCTGCCCGCGGGCATCTTCGTGGTCACGGGAGTTTTCATCTTCATCGGCGGCCTGGTCGCCGCGCTGCCGTTTCTGGAGACCGTCGCGGGGGTGATCTATGGCTTGGCGCTGCTGGGCGGCATTGTGCTGGTATTTACGTTCCTGGCGGTCGTGCTCGGATTTCACCTGATGTGGCCGACCATCGCCGTCGAGGGCTCCGACGCCTTCGACGCCGTCCAACGCGCCGCCGGATACGTCTTCCAGCGCCCCTGGCACGTGGCTTTTTATTCGTTTGTGCTGTTGCTGTACGGTGGCGTGTCGTTCGCGATCGTGCGCATCATCGGGATGCTGTTGTTCAAGCTGACGCACGTCGCGACCGGGGTCGGCATGAACCTCGTCAGCAGCGCCCAGACCAGCACCGTCGGCAAGCTCGACGCCATCTGGCGCATGCCGGCCTGGCAGGAGCTGCCATTGCTGCCGGCGCTGGGAACCGTGAGTTTCTGGGGCGACTTCGGCAGCACGCCGCTCAGCGGCAGCGAATCGTTCGCGGCGTTCTTCCTTGCGTTGTGGGTGTTCATCGTCGTCGGTTTGGTGGGTGCCTTCGTGGTCAGCTTCTACTTCTGCGGGAGCACGGAAATGTACTTCCTGCTGCGGCGCGAGGTGGACGCGGTCGACTACGACGAAATCTATTACGAGGAAACCGAAGAGGAGCTGGGGCCGGTCGAACCGGCGGCGCCCAAGCCACCCGAGAAGCCTGAGAAACCCGTGGAGCCTGTCGAGCCCAAGAAGCCTGCCGAGCCCAAGGAGCCAGCGGAGCCAAAGGAACCCAAGCAGCCCAGGAAGTCCCGGAAACCCAAGAAAGCCGAGCAGCCTGAGGGCGAAGGGACGGAGAACTCCGCTGGCGATTGACCGCCGCCCGGCTGATCGGATGCCATGTCGGCAGATGCAGACATACCGCCGCCCGCGAGGGCGGGTTCGATGTGCCCCAACGACGACTTCCGCCGGCTGCGCGAAGCCGGCGAGAAAAGCGGGGCCAGTCTGGCGATCGGCGCGCGCATCTGCGCCGCCCGGGACATGGTGGCACGCGGGCTCGTTGTCGTCGGCGCGACCCCCAATCGAATTACGGTCGGCGGTTTCCTAGTGACCTGTGCCGCCGGCTACTGCCTGGTGCGGGGGGCCTCGCACCAGGTGCCGTACTTCTACAACGACGTCGGGAGCGCGAGCTGGTGGCCGGCTTGGGCGGCGTTGTTCCTTTTCGTCGCCGGGGCCTGCGACATGCTCGACGGCGCGACTGCCCGCGTCGGCAACATGAGAAGCCGCTTCGGGGCCATCCTCGACTCCACGCTCGACCGTCTCAGCGACATGGCCATCTTTCTCGGCTGCGCGCTGCACTTCGCGCTGGTCGGCGACCTTACCGGCGGGGTCTTGGCGGTGATCGCGCTGTGCAACGCCTTCTTGATCAGCTACGTCAAAGCGCGGGCCGAGGAAATCATCGAAGACTGCTCGGTGGGCTACTGGCTGCGCGGCGAACGCTTCACCGCCGTCTTGATCGGGTGCGTAACCGGTCACGTCATCGCCGTGCTTTGGCTGTTGGCGGTACTCAGCCTTTTCACCGTGTGGCGACGCCTCGCCCACGCTCGCCGGGCTGTGAGGTGTCTTGACCGGGGCCTTCCAGGGCCGCCGCAAGGCCCGGCGGCCGGGCTGGTCGGCCGATTTCAACTGTGGCGGGGACCGCGCGGGTCGATTTCCTACGACTTGGTCACAGGCATCAACATTGCCTATATCGTCGCGGCCCCCTGGTTTTTGCCCGCGTTGACGGGGCAAGGCGCTTATGGTGACCCGCTGGGTGTCTGGCTGCGCGGGTGACGAAATGTGGGTCGCGATTCCGCAAACGAGTTGACCGGTGTGCCGACAGGCGAATAATGTCGATAAGCCTTGGGTGGATGCCGATCTGCCCGTCGCCAGTTTGGAGATTAACAATGGCTCTCACGCGCTATAACAGTTGGTCTGTCGTCCTGCCCGTCATGTTTGGCCTGTTCGCCACCGCGGTGGCGCGTACTCAGGATCAGCCCGCCGCCGATGCTCCCGCCGCGCAGCAACCCAGCGCCGCACCCGTGGAGGATAAACAGCCGATTACGGCCCGGGTGATCGAGTTGCACGGGGATGTGAAGCACGCCCCGCTCGACAGCCAGGACTACAAGCCCTGCCAGCTCAACGACGAGTACCCGGAGCGGACCAAGATCATCACCGGCGTGCGCTCGTCGATTAAGCTGCAAATCGGCGACGAAGAGCCTTATACCTGTCTGCTGATCGAAGCGGTGGGGAAGACGATCCTCAGTGAGGCCTATAAAACCAAGGACACCAAGAAGATTCGCGTCGGCGTTGGCTACGGCCGGATCCGCGCCGGCGTCGCCGAGGGCGGCCTCAAGAGCGACTTTACCGTTGATAGTCCCGTCGCCACGCTGTCGAAGCGCGGAACCTGGGGCTTCACGCTGTTCTACGAACGCGACACCGACTACTTCGACATTGGTCTGACCGATCGCGGGCTGGTCGAGGCCATCAACAGGCTGACCAAACAGCGGCGCATCGTGAACCCGAAAGAGCTCGTCACGGCCGCCATGCGCCTCTGGCTCGACCAGGTGCAGTTCGAGCGCAACGTCGCCGTGCCCGACATCCTGGGCCAGGCCGACATGGAGATCGCCTTCAATCGTCTCCAGCAGGACGGTCTCGGCGTGCTCCAGCCTGGCGAGGGCAAGGCTGTCCTGATCAACCTGTCGAACGAAACCGCGCGGGCCGATTTCGCTGAAGCCGTCAGACGCGTCGTGCCCACTTTCGGTGGCGGACCAGCAATCGAGCTCGGCGCCAACCTGCGGGCGGAAGGTTTCTTCGGGACCGGGCGCGGCGATGAGCTGATCGAGGTGATGATCGGAGCCAACAACAAGCTGGTGCAGCAAGGTTTCGCCCGCCCCGGGGCCTACAAGTTCCGCCGGGCGGCACTGGAAGGCTGGCTGCGGGACCATAACCGCAGGCCCCCGCGGACGCGCGGAACGCCGTAACCGGCGACTCTTTGAAACACTGCGGCGCCGGGCCTCGGCGCCCGGCACGCGCGTCGTCTTGTAGGGGAGCCGCAGGCGTTAGCCTGCGCGGCTTCATGAAGCCAACCACCATGTCCCTGAAATTCACCAAGATGCACGGTCTGGGCAACGACTACGTCTACGTGAGCCTCTTCGACCAGGCCGTCGATGATCCCGCCGAGTTGGCGAAGGTCATCAGCGACCGGCATCGGGGTGTCGGCGGTGACGGGCTGATCCTGGTCGGTCCGCCGCAGACCGACGATGCCCACGTTCGCATGCAGATATTCAACCCGGATGGCTCGCGCGCCGAGATGTGCGGCAACGGCATTCGCTGCGTTGCCAAGCTGGCGTACGAGCGTGGCTGGGCTCGTGAAAACCCGCTGTGCGTGCGGACCGACGCCGGTGTGCTTGCGCTCGACCTGACGCTGGACGACGCCGGCAAGGTCGGCGAGGTTCGCGTGGACATGGGCCCGCCGATCCTCGACCCGCCCAAGATCCCCGTCGCGCTCGGGGGCGACAAGATCGTCGGCATGCCGGTTCCGGTGCGGGGCAAGGTGCTGAGCGCTACGTGCGTCTCGATGGGCAACCCGCACGCCGTCTTCTTCGCCGACGCGCTGGCGCGCGTTCCGCTCAGCGACTGGGGTCCGCAGCTCGAACGTCACCAGCTTTTCCCGCGGCGGATCAACGTACATTTCGCGCAGGTCCTCAAGCCTGACCGGGTCAAGATGGTCAGTTGGGAACGCGGCACTGGGATGACGCAGGCCTGCGGTACCGGTGCTTGCGCGGTCTGTGTCGCGGGCGTGCTCAACGACAAGACCGCCCGCGCGATCACCGCGCAACTCCCCGGCGGCGAACTGAAACTCGAATGGGACGAGCCGACGAACCACGTCTTCATGACCGGCCCGGCCACCGAGGTCTTCACCGGCGAGTGGCCCGGCTGATCTCGGAGAATCTGGTGGGCGGCGGGCGCCCCGGTCGCTACCGGGATGGTCCGCACAGCGGACCGTACGTGTGCTCGCTCGCGTTTCGGGCTCGGGTCCGTGTACGAGTTACTGTTTGACCGAAAACGTGACGTCAACTTCGACGGTCGAATTCAGCGGCAGTACGGCGACGCCGACCGCCGACCGCGCGTGGACACCGGTCTCGCCGAAGACTTGTCCCAGGAAGTTGCTGGCACCGTTGGCGACGAGGTGCTGATCGGTGAAGCCGTCGTGCGAGGCGACGTAGACGACGACTTTGAGCACTCGGTCGATGTTGTCGACATCGCCGGCGGCTTCGGCGCCGGCCGCGATGGCGTTCAGCGCGCAGAGCTTGGCGGCTTCCTGGGCCGGTTCGAGGTTCTGTTCCGCGCCGGCCCGGCCTTCGTAGACGATCTTCCCGTTCCTGACCGGGATTTGGCCGCTGAGCAGCAGAAGGTCGCCGTGCTTGACGTAGGGCGCGTAGGACGCGACCGGTTTGGGAACCGTCGGCAGCGTGATGCCCATTTGCTTGAGTCGTTCACTCGGTTTGCTCATCGTTCGTCTCCGAGGAGGTTTCTCGTTGGGGGTCGGGGTTTTCGCTTGCCGACAGGGTCGCGGCCGGCGGCTGCTCCTCCAGCTCGCGGTCATCCGCGTCAGTTAACTTGGGCGCCTCGACCAGCAGGAAAAGGTAGATCGTCTCGTGCATCGTATCCTGCTCCGCTCGCAGGCGCTGCAGGCGAAGCAGTTCCAGCACCACCAGGAACAGACCGACGATCTCGGCCCGGTTCGACCGGTCGCTGAACAGCGATTGAAACTCGAGCGGGCCTCCATACTCGAGTCTGTCCAGAATCAGCGCCTCATATTCCTCGAACGGCGTGTCGTCGTAGGTGATCTCGTGCAAGCCGGGCCCCTGGCCGATGGCTGACATCACCCGCCCGAACGCGGTCAGCAGGTCCCAAACCTGCACCTCTTCCAGCTCGACGCCTTCCAGCTCCTTCGGCAAATCGGCCGGGCGACGGACGAAGCGCTTTTGGCGTTCTTCGGCCGCGCTGCCCAAGGCGTCGGCCGCATCTTTGAACCGTTTGTACTCCAGCAGTTGCCGAACCAGCGTCGTCCGCGGGTCGGCCTCGTCGTCCTCGGCCTCCAGTGGTGGGGTGGGCAGCAGGGCGCGCGACTTGAGCTCCACTAGCGTCGAGGCCATCACGAGAAAATCGCCGGCCGTGTTCGGGTCGAGCACTTCGAGCAGCTTCAGGTATTCGAGGTACTGCTCGGTGAGGCGCGCAATGGGGATATCCTGGATGTCCAGCTCGTCCCGGCGGATCAGGTACAGCAGCAGGTCCAGC
>JBHHZX010000014.1:0-21481 GCA_046758265.1 Phycisphaerae bacterium | reverse complement strand
GACGCGGGCCTATATACGCTCGCTGGACTTGGCCCGGCCGCCGGGCGAGGCGGTGGTCTATAGTTGCCTCAGCGCCCTCGTTTGCGCCGAGATTGTCGAGGCGGTGTCCGGGCGGCCGCTGGATCGCTTCGCGGCGGAGCATATCTTCAAGCCGCTGAAGCTGACCGACACCCGCTTCAACCCGCCCGAGCGACTTCGTTCGCGATGCGTACCCACCACGAGGGCCGACCGCGGGCACGGCAAGGGCGGCTTTTTGCAGGGGCAGGTCCACGACCCGCTGGCCGCGATGCAGGCCGGCGTGTCGGGCAACGCCGGTCTGTTCAGCACCGCCGCCGACCTGAGCCGCTTCGCCCAGATGATGCTCAACGGCGGCGAGCTGGACAGCGTGCGCATCCTGAGCGGGCAGAGCGTGCGTGATATGACGCGCATCCAGAACCGCGGCGCGAAGAATCTGAAAGGCCAGCTCGCCCCGCGCGGCCTGCTGTGGGACGTCTACCTCCCCGATCCGGGCGACGAAGGGATGGACGAGGCGGGTGCCATGGGCAGGCCCTTGCCCGCCCGTGTGTTGGTGGAGAACAGCACGGGCAACCAAAGGTTGCCCATGGCACCCATCGTCGACAGCCTCTACGCCTTCGGGCATACGGGCTACACCGGCGCGGCGATCCGCATTTATCCGGAGCAAGGCGTCTACATCATCGCCCTGACCAATCGCGTCCATCCCGACGACAGCGGTAAGGTGGAGGAGTTTCGCCGACAGGTTTGGAGCACGGTCGAGCGAGCGTTGATGGGGGTTTCACAACGCGTGGGGTGTGTCCCGGACGCACCGGCTGTCGAGGGCGAGTCGAAATAGAATGGTGCGTCAGGGACGCACTACTCGCTTCAAGAAGGTCAAAGGTATTTGTAAGCGGATTTGTGACTCAGGACACTAGACCGGCAGGCCCACGTGGCGGTCGTTGCCTGGATCAGCTTCCACAAGCGTAGTCCGAGAGCAGAAAGGCCAAGTCGGAGAGGTCTACGTCTCCGTCGTCGTCGAAGTCGGCGTTCGAGTCGTAGTTCGGATCGCCGATCGAGGTTCCGTAGGCCGAGAGCAGCGCTGCCAAGTCGGACAGGTCGGTGTCGCCGTCGCCGTCGAGGTCGGCGGCGCACGCCACGATTCCAATCCGCAGGGCGAGCTCGTCGAGGTAGCTGTCGTTGTCATATCCTAAGTAGAACGTGCCCGACATGTGGAACTCGACCGAGCGTGTCTGCGCGGGGATCTCGACCACGGCTTCTCTGAGGGTCCACTGGGGAATCGCGGCTCCGAGTTCTGCGGTCATTCCCGTCACATTGCCGCTGGCATCGCGGAACACCAGCCAGATTTCAGGCAGGTCGCCGCCGCTCCAGTCGCGCAGGTAGCCGCCGAAATAGGCGAAGGCATTGCCGGCGTCGATCGCCGCGGCGTCCGCTGAAACGTCAACCGTCTGGTAGGCCTCACCGTAGGGGCCCTCGTCTTCGCACACGCCGCCGATGGCGAAGAAGTAGGTCCCGCTGACGGGCGGGAAGGTGACCCCGCAGTCGTCCTCGGCCAGAACCTCCAGCGGCGGATCCACGACCGTCCACCCTGTCACGCCCTGTTCGGCGCCGGGGTTTACCAGGACGTTCGGGCCGTAGGCCGATTCGCCGGTCGTGAACATGGTCTCTGCTGACCACTCACTCCAGCTCAGGCCGCCGTCGCGATAGCGGACGCGCCAGTAGTACGTCTGATTCGGTTGCAGAGAGCCGACGTTGACGTAGGTAATGTCCGGGTCCTCGACGGTGTTGACGCTGTAGTAGCCGTCCGACATTCCGCTCGCGCCCGGCGGTGCGTACCAGTTCTCAAATCGAATCCACTCATCCACGATCGGATTCGAATAGTCACCGGGAGTCAGAGTAATCTGGAAATGGCTCTCCAAATGGTGATCAGCTTCCGGATCGGAGTATGAGGAGGCCTGAAGCGACAGAAAGTCCGGGCTCACCGGAGAGTCGGCGATCGTCGGGTAGAGCGCGGAAGGTTGCAGCGGCGCGGAGTTGTTCGCGCGGATTGTGATCGAGTCGACCACCTCGTTAGCCCTTGGAACGACCTCGTTTCCGCGGCTGATTCGTTGCAGCCGAAACTGTGGATCGTTGCCGGCGTCAACTTCAACCAGCACGAAGCCCCACTCCGGCACGGAGATCTGGAATTCCGGATAGTCGGCCTGGGGATACTCACCCCAGTAGTCGGGGTTTCCCTCGCCCGTCGCGACATTGATCCAGAGATGTTGATGCTCGCGGCTCTGTCCCCGTGAATAGGCGTGCGTATGGCCGTAGAAATGGATGGACGGCTTGTTGTAGTTGTCGGAAAACTGCTCCAGTCGCCGGACCACCTCGCCGGTGTAGTCGATTTCGCCCGGTGTCCAGGACTCCGACTTGTAGGGATGATGAAGCTGCGCGAAGACGAAATCGATGGAGGGGTTCACGCCCGCGTTGGCGAGCACGGCGTCCAACCAGTCGAGCTGGGCCTGAATGCGGTAGCCGGAGTTCGAATCCAGCCCGATGATACGAACGTTGCCATAGTCCAGGTAGTACCAGTGCTCCTCGTATCCCGGCGTTCCGTTTTCCGGCAACTGCATGTAGTCGAAGTACCAGTGGCTGTCGCCCTCGTGGTTTCCCAGCACGGGATAGAGCGGGATGAACTGGAACAGGTTCTGGGCTTCGTCGAAGAAGTCGTATTTCCAGTCGGAATAAGAATCACCCCAGTCCACCAGATCACCTGCGTTCATGATGAACGCCAGCTCGTCAGACATGTCCGGCCCGAAGTTCTGGCTGACGAACGAGATGATGCCGTCATTGATCACTTCGTAGAATATGGTCGGGTTTCCGCCGTCCCGCTGGGTGTCCGAAACCGCCACGAACCGGAACGACTGTTCGGCGCTCGCGTATGGCGGCGTGCGAAAGTGAAGAACATCGCTGACGGCGTCGCTGGTCGACGCCTGGTAGTAGTAATACGTGTCCGGCGTCAGACCGGTCAGTTGCGTGCGATGGATGCGCGCCGCGCCGACGCTGTGGATCGCGTCGCCGAACGCAGTGCTGTCCAGCGCGGGCGTCAAACCGAAGTCTACCCGGCTTTCTTCGCCTTGGTCGGTCTCCCAAATGATCCAGATGCTGCTCGGCGTCGCCGATTGGAGGAACGGGCCGACACGGATGCTCGGCGGCGGCGGATCACCCGGGACGCCATCGGCGCTCGGGCCGCCGAGCGCAGTGAGCGCGGCGTCGCTCATGGGGTAGTCGCGGATTTGGAAGCTGTTGACCCACCCTTGGTCCTGCGTGTCGCCGCACTCGTCCGCGAAGATGTGAAAGATGCCCTCGAGGGTGAATCGTCCGTCGAGCCCCCATCCTGACGGGTACTGCACGACGTTCTGTAGCGCACCATCGACGTAGGTGCGATATACGCAGTCGTCGCCGGTGGCACTGGTCGCATCGATCACGAGGACGATGCGATGCCACTGGCCCCACATGAAGCGCAGCGGGTTTCCGTCGTCGCCGTAATCGCCGGAGATGCCCGTGCCGCCGTCAGCGCGAATGAGCCAGTCACCGTCGTTGGCATTGTTGACGTTGGTCTGGTACAGGCTGGCCCAGGTCTGGTCGGGGAAGCGGACGTCCATGATGAGCGTGTACCGGTTGGTATACGCCGCGTCAGGGTCGCCGTTGGGACCGATCGGGTTGGTGACCGCAAAGTAGGCATCCGAGTCCGGTCCCGAGCCGGCGAGGAACCGCACCACCTCCGCGCTGTCACCGCCGATCGTTGCAGTTTCGTAGTAGAAGGTGCCGAAAGCGCCCAGCGGCGCGCCAATCCCGCCGCGCGCGTCGAGATTCCCATCGAAGTCCCAGGTCCACTGGTCCGCGTATACGTTTCCGCACCACAAACCCACCGCGATCAACCACAGCTTCCTCATTTCGCCCTCACCTCTCGATCTGCCGCACAAGTTTAGAGTGCGATGAAAGCTCGCCCGGACGCAGCCTGCTGAGACTGGAACCGCCGGGGCGCCGAAAAGGCTCTCACTTGCCGATCGTGCTCACTGCGAACCAGAATCCAGTGTACCCGACCCCGACTCGCTCGATCAGCCGATGCACAAAATGGACGATTCATCCACCAAGCGCAGGCGCGGACTCATCAGCCATGAGCACGGCGATCGTCACCGCGCCAGCGATGTCGTCACCGGCCGCGAAGCGCTGAGGCCCGTGCCCAGGCGTCGCCGCCTTCGGCCTTCGCAACCGTAGTCGGAGAGTAGAAACGCCAGGTCGGACAGGTCTACGTCTCCATCCTCGTCGAAGTCGGCGGCCGGATTCCAGTTCGGGTCGCCGGGGACACTACCGTAGGCCGCCAGCAACAGGGCCAGGTCGGTAAGGTCCGTGTCTCCGTCGCCATCGACGTCACCTGGGCAGCACACGTTCGGATCGACCGTCAGGTAGCGCTCCCGCGGGCCGCCGATCGCCCACTCGTGGCGGAACTCGCGGGCGTGGGCCATTTCGTACGTGCCCGGGTCGGCGACGCCGTCTTGGTCCTTGTCCGTCCATCGGTCCCAAAGTGCCATTCGCATCATCTGGCGGCCACCCTCGTAATAGAGCGCGAGGTCGTGGTGCCAATCATACGCCGAACTGTTCCCGCCGGTCGGGTCCTCGTCCTTGATCGTGATGTTCGACACGTCGCCGGTGTCGTAGTACGTGTAGCTCACGGTCCGCAGCAGCTTCTCCGGCGTCTGACCCATGTCGTACAGCTCGTAGTATAGCAGCCGGTTGTTGCAGGTGGGATACTGGTCTGGGTCGCTTGGGTCCCAGACCACGTCGACGTCGTATTTGTAGCGCGTGTCAAGCTGCGCGACGATGGCGAACTTCGTCTCCCGGTTGCCGTGCTGGTCCTACGTGTACGACACGTCATGGACGGTGGTCGTCCCGTCCACCACCCGCGTCTCGCCGACGAGCCAGCCGCCAGGCCCGCCCGCTGAAGAAACACGCGGCGTGAGGGCTTCTGAATCGTGGACATGATGGCGCTCGTTCGTCGTCTCAGAGACTCGCAGCGCCCAGGAGTAGTTACACAGTTCCGTGGCGCCATTACTGGTATTACGCCACCGGCTATCAGCCCGTGAGCGCGCGGGCTGATAACCCATGCCACAAGTTGTGGAACCCATTCTGATGTGTGCCTGCAGAGAGATTAACAGCACCCCGGCACCACACGCAAGCGACCGCCGTGCTGTCGCGGCGTTTCGCCGTCGGGCGGATTCGAGTATCGTTTTGTCAGCGCGGATCGTAGTGGTGTTGATCACACGAGTGGGCCGGGAGCAGAAAGAATGGCGTGATGTCCCGCATGCTCGTTCCGACCTTATACGCTGCATGTCTGCTTCCGTTGGCGCGGTCACTCGCCGGCGACGAACCGCCGCGACAGGAGTTCACCGGCGCCCCGGGTGAAGTAAAGCTCATCACGCTGGATCCGGGGCACTTTCACGCGGCCCTGGTTCAGAAGACGATGTACGAGCAGATCTCACCCGTTGTGCACCTCTTTGCGCCGCCGGGACCGGACGTCGCCGACCACTTGCGGCGGATCGAGGGCTTCAACAGGCGGGCAGAGAGCCCGACGGCCTGGGAGGAGCGTGTTTACAGGGGCGACGATTTTCTGGAGAGGATGCTCGCCGAGCGGCCCGGCAACGTGGTCATCATCTCCGGCAACAACCGCAAGAAGGCTGAGTACATCAAGGCCTGCGTGGACGCCGGGCTGAATGTTCTGGCGGACAAGCCGATGTGCATCGACGCGGCCGGCTACAAACTGCTGGAAGAAGCCTTCGCGACCGCGCAGAAGCAGGGTGTGCTCCTGTATGACATCATGACGGAGCGCTCCGAGATCACGACGATTCTGCAGAAGAGGCTGGCCGGCCATCGGGAGGTCTTCGGGGAGTTGGAAAGGGGCGCGCCCGACCGGCCGGCAGTGAGCAAGGAGAGCGTGCACCATTTCTTCAAATCCGTCTCCGGCAACCCGATCAAGCGGCCCGGGTGGTACTTCGACACCAAGCAGCAGGGCGAAGGCATCGTCGACGTCACGACGCATCTGGTCGACCTGGTGATGTGGGCCTGCTTCCCCGAGCAGCCGATCGATTTCGATCAGGACATTCGGTTGCTGCGCGCCCGTCGCTGGCCGACGATGATCACGCGCCACCAGTACGAGAAGGTGACGCGGCGGAAGTCGTTCCCGGACTTTCTCAAAGACGACGTTGGCGAAGACGGCGTGCTGCCCTGTTACGCTAACGGTGAGATGATCTACACTATCAAGGGCGTCTTCGTGAAGGTCTCGGTCCGGTGGGACTTTCAGGCGCCGACCGGCGGAGGCGATACGCATTTTTCGGTGATGCGCGGCAGCAAGGCCAATTTGGTCGTTCGCCAGGGCAAGGAGCAAAACTATCGGCCGGAACTGTACGTCGAGCCGGCGCTTGGCGCCGACAAAGCCGCGCTCGCGACCGCGTTGGGAAAGGCTCTCGCCGAACTGCAAAGTGAGTATCCTGGCGTCAGCGTCGGCCCATACGGCGACGGCTGGCAGGTGTTGATCCCCGACAAGTACCGCGTGGGCCACGAGGCGCATTTCCGGCAGGTCACCAAGCGGTACCTGAAATACCTGGTGGACGGCGAGCTGCCCGCGTGGGAGCTGCCGAACATGCTCGCCAAGTATCGCACGACGACGACGGCGTTGAGGATGGCGCGCGATTGAGGATCCAATATGGGCACCGGATACTCAAGAAGCCTTTTGTGAGCGAGCGCGCGTCTGGTGGAGGAGTACGATGGCTATGCAGAATGAACGGACGCGACGAGATTTCCTGAAAGCGGTTGGCGCAGCAGCGCTAGCGCCGGCCCTCGTTCCCCGTGCGGTGTTCGCCCGACAAAGTGCCAAACAGGCGGCGTTTTCACCTCCTGTCGGCGTATGCACGTCCGTGAAGAATGCTGAGGTATTGCGCCGCAGCAGTGCCGACTACATCGAAGTGGGTGTGAGATGGTTCCTCGTGCCGGACAAGCCCGATGCCGCATTCGCCGAGAATCTCAAAGCGGCCAAGGCGTGCAGACTGCCAATCCTGGCCGCGAATGGCTTCCTGCCGGGGTCGCTGAAGTGCGTCGGCCCAGAGGCCGACCATGACGGTGTTTTGAAGTTTGCGGAGACCGCTTTCAAGCGCGCCAAACAGGTCGGCATCAAGACCATCGTTTTCGGCTCCAGCGGAGCGCGCTCGATCCCCAACGGTTCCGACCGCTCGCGCGCCGAGTACCAGTTCATCGCGCTGTTGATGAAGATGGCTCCCCTGGCTGCGGCGAACGACGTTGTGATCGCGATCGAACCACTGAACCGAAAAGAATGCAACTTCATCAACACGCTGCCCGAAGGCGCGCGAATCGTCGAGGCCGTCAACCATCCGAACATCCGCTTGCTCGCCGACATCTATCATATGCTCCGCATGAACGAGCCGGCGCGGCACATCCGCGCTGCCGGCCATCTGCTCGTCCACATCCATATCGCGGAGAAGGAGAAACGCACGCCTCCGGGTGTCATGGGCGATGACTTCCGGCCCTATTTGCAGGCTCTGGCGGACGTTGGCTATCGCGGCGGCATCTCGATCGAGTGCGGCTGGAAGGATATGGCTGCCCAACTGCCGGCCGGCGTAAAGACGCTGCGCGAACAGATGACTGACATACGGGCCGATGCCCAATTGCGGCGAATGAGTTCAACCATTTACCCAACAAATATCGGCGTGCTCTTTTACGGCAACGATTTCGCGCAATGGACGCACACCGATGGCAGCCCGGTCAAATGGAAGCTGGTTGACAGCGCTATGCAGGTCGTCCCCGGAACCGGCAGCATCGTGACGAAGCGTCATTTGCAGGATTTCCGGTTGCATGTTGAATTTAACGTACCCAAGTTGCCACCATTGCCGGAAGGGGCTGACCGCGCCAATCGCGGCAACAGCGGGGTGTATCTCCAGCGGCGCTACGAAGTGCAGATTCTCGACTCATATGGCGTCGAGCCGGAAAGCTGGGACTGCGGCGCGCTGTATCGGGCGAAGGTACCCGACAGAAACGCCTCCAAGCCGGCGGGCGAGTGGCAGACGTACGACATCCTTTTCCGGGCCCCGCGCTGGGAAGGAGCCGGTCAGGGTGCCCGCAAGACCGAAAAGGCACGGATCACCGTATTTCACAACGGTGTCTTGATACACGACGACGTCGAGCTTCAGGATAAGACCGGCGCGGGACAGCCGGAGGGGCTGGAACCCGGGCCGATCCTGCTTCAGGATCACGGCAACACGGTCCGATTCCGCAACATTTGGATCGTTCCGCGCGGCTGAATCGCGCAGTCTCTGACGCGACCGCTTGCGCGCGCTTGACAGAGATGAGTATCACGGTACCACCAGGGCTGGCGGGGCGCCAGCAAGTACGTGCAATAAATCAAATCCGGTTCCTTCACGGGGCCGAACGGCCCTTGCCCGAAGGACAAGCCTACGCGGAGGAAACACAATCATGTCATCCGACCAAAAGGACCT
Organism: Phycisphaerae bacterium; assembly: GCA_046758265.1. GTDB lineage: Bacteria > Planctomycetota > Phycisphaerae > UBA1845 > Fen-1342 > JALSRY01. Next base: position 12,920 of record JBHHZX010000014.1, on the reverse strand, counting down.
CTCACGCCGCGAATTTCTGATCCGTAGCACGCAGGCTGCCGCCGGTGTCGCGGCTGCCGGTAGTCTGCTCTCCTGTACCGCCGATCGCGCGCTGGTCACACCGGCCCCGCGCCGCGTCATCGGAGCCAATGACCGGATCAATATGGCGATCATCGGCATCCGCAGCCGCGGTGCGACGTTGATGCAGGGCTTCGCCAGGATTCCCAACGTCCACATCAAGACGATTGTGGATGTCGACGAGAACCTCTTCGCCGACACAATCAAGAAGCTCGACGGCATCCAGGGAACGCCTCCCGGTACGGAGCACGACCTGCGGCGAACGCTGGAGAACAAGGACATCGATGCCGTCGCGATCGCCACGCCTGACCATTGGCATGCGCTCGCGACGATCTGGGCCTGCCAGGCCGGCAAGCACGTTTACGTCGAGAAGCCCGTCTCGCACAACATCTGGGAGGGGCGGAAGATGGTCGAGGCGGCGCGGCGGTACAAGTGCCTCGTCACGGCCGGCTTTCACAACCGCTCGATCCGCAACGTGCGGGAGGCGATGAAGTTCCTGCACGACGGCAAGCTGGGCGAAATCTACATGGCCCGGGCCCTGTGCTTCAAACCGCGCGATACCATCGGATGCTACCCCGACAGCGAGGTTCCCGAGGGCGTCCACTACGACCTGTGGCTCGGGTGCGCGCCGGAACGCCCGTTCAACCGCAATCGTTTCCACTACAACTGGCACTGGTTCTGGGATTACGGCTGTGGCGACATCGGCAACCAGGGTCCGCACCAGTTTGACATCGCCCGCTGGGGGCTCAACAAGCGCGAGCACCCGCTGAAAGTCAGCTCCACTGGCGGCTACTTCGCGTGGGATTCGGATCAGGAAACACCCAACACGCAGACCGCCATCTTCGAATACGCCGACCGGAAGATCCTCCAGTTCGACGTGCGCGGGCTATTTACCAACGCCGAGGACGGGATCAAGATTGGCAACCTATTCTTTGGAACGGAAGGCTGGCTGCATCTCGGCGTGGACACGAAGTGGCGGACGTATTACGGCCGCAAGAACGAGCCTGGTCCCAGCAGCGAAACCGTCGAAGAAGATACCGACCCGATGGACCTCGCCGGTGCGGGCGGAGGAAACCACTTCGAGAACTTTATCATCGCCTTGCGCTCCGGCAACTGCGAGGATCTGACCTGCGAGATGGAGGAAGGACACATCTCGACCGTCCTGCCGCATATGGCGAACATTGCGTACCGCTGCGGCCGGACACTCACGTTTGACGGCGTCAGGGAGCGATTCAAGGATGACAGGGCAGCGAACGCGCTGCTCAGCCGCGAATACCGCCAGCCGTTCGTCGTGCCAGCGCGTGTGTGACTGGCGCGGCGCCTGACAGCTCGTCGGGCAGGACGTCAAAAGGGATTGAAATGAGTGGCAGGACTCGTTGTTTGTTTGCGGCGCTGCTGTTGACGGCGTGCGCGGGCAGCCGAGCGGTAGCAGAGGAAGTTGTGCGAATCGAGCTGGTTGTCGCCGCCCCCGAGTTCGATTGTGCCGACGTGCCGCTGCATGCATCGCTCGAACTGCCCGCGCCGCTGGCGGCGTGGCCGGCGGACCAAATCGCCGTCAAACTCACAGAAAAAGGCCCAAACGCGTCGGCGGTGCCCGGGCAAATCGTGCGCAAAGGCGACCGCACGGAGCTGTGGTGGATTGCACCGCGACTCCAGATCGGCCGAAGCAGTGTTTGGACGGCGACGCTGCGCAGCCGACCCGAAGTAACTGGTGAGCGTTTTGCCTGGAAAGAGGCGCCGCGGGAACATCTCGACGTGCTCTGGGCCGGCCGACCGGTTCTGCGCTACATGTACGCGCACGATGAGTCCACACCCGAGCGCCTGCACCAGACTTATAAGCCGTACCACCACGTCTTCGACGCCGCCGGCCGGTCGCCGATCACCAAAGGCCCCGGCGGGCTGTACACGCACCATCGCGGCGTCTTCATCGGCTGGAACAAGCTGGCCTGCGACGGCAGGGAGTACGACTTCTGGCATATGAAAGATGGCGTCAGCCAGCAGCACGAGAGATTCCTGTACAAGACTGCCGGCCTGGTCCTGGCCCGCTCGGAAGCGCTGATCCATTGGATAGATGAGCGGGGTGAGCCGGTGGTGATTGAACGCCGGGAAGTCACGCTGTTCTGCCAACCGCCGCCGACGATCGCGCTGCTGGAGTTCCGCATCGCCCTGACGGCAGCCAAGGCCGATATCGTGCTTGACGGTGACCCGGAGCACGCCGGCGTCCAATACCGGGCACACAACGCCGTCGCCGAGGGTGGCAACGAGGTCACGGCCACCTACCGCTTTCACGCGGACGGGATCGACCCGCACAAGGACGAAGACCTGCCCTGGGCCGCGATGTCTTACCGGCTGAACGGCCGCCGCTACAGCGTGCAGCACATGAACCACCCGGACAATCCAACGCCGACCGTGTACTCGGCGTACCGCGACTACGGGCGGTTCGGCGCGTTCTTCAAGAAGAAGGTCGCGGTCGGCGAGACCTTACCTCTCCGCTACCGTATCGGGGTTATCGCGGCCGAGCTGCCGGACAGGGCTGCGTTGGCCGCGCGCTACGCCGCATTTGCCAGCAGCCCGCCCGCGAACGTCGTCAGCATGAAGACGGAGAAGTGACCGGGGGCGCCGGCCGACCTCGTTGAACGGAATCGTTTCCCGGTTCCGCCTCGTATCGGCATTGACCAATTACGTCAGGCCGAAGGCCTTCGGCAACAACAGCGACAGCCACGGGACGAACGTCGTGATCAGCAGCACGACGATCATGGCGAAGAAAAACGGCAGCAGGTGCCGCACGATTTTGCTGACGGTCGTCGCGGCGATACCGCAACCGAGAAACAGGCAGGTGCCCACCGGCGGCGTGCAGATGCCGATGCAGAGGTTCATGATCATGATGATTCCGAAATGCGTCGGATCGACGCCGAAATCCTTGACCACCGGCAGGAAGATGGGGGTGAAGATCAGGACGGCGGGCGTCATGTCCATGAATGTCCCGACCGCCAGCAGAATCAGGTTGATCAGCAGCAGGATGGCGGCCTTGTTGCTCGTCAGGCCGAGCAGAGCCTTGCTGATGTTCTGCGGGATGTTCTCGTACGCCAGAATCCAGGACATCGCCATCGAGGTGCCGATCAGCAGCATGACCACCGACGTGATCACGCCGCACTGAAGCAGCAGACCCGGCAGCTCGCGCAGCTTCAATTCCCGGTAGAGGCCCATCGCAAGCAGCAAGGCGTAGACGACCGCGATGGCGGAGGCTTCGGTCGCGGTGAAGATTCCGCCGAGGATGCCGCCCAAAACGATCACGATGAGCAGCAGCGCGGGAATGGCCCGGCCGATCCGGAGCAGGGCTTCTCGGCCGCCGACGCGCTGGCCTTTACCGTAGTCCCGCCGGACGGAAATGATCCCGGCGACGACCATCAGCCCCAGCCCGACGAGGATGCCGGGCAGCACGCCGGCGATGAAGATGGCCGCGATCGACACCGCCCCGCCGGTGGCCAGCGAATACACGATCATGACGTTGCTGGGCGGGATGAGCAGGCCGGTGGTGGCGGCGGTGATCGTGATCGACGCGTTGAAATCGCGGTGATAGCCCTTGCGGTTCATGAGCGGGATCATGAACCCGCCGATCGACGATATGGCCGCTACCGCCGAGCCCGAAATCGACCCGAACAGCATGCAGGCGACGACGTTGACGTAGGCCAGTCCGCCGCGAAACCCGCCCACCAGGACGTCCGCCGCGTCGATCAGACGCCGGGCGATGCCGCCGCGACCCATCAGCAGCCCGGACAACACGAAGAACGGAATCGCCAGCAGCGCGAAGCTGTCGATGCCGGTGGCGACGCGCTGGGCCACGAGCAGAAACGGCGGCAGCTCGCCGGTGGCCAGAATCGCCAGTACGGTCGCGATGCCGATGCAGAACGCCACCGGCACGTTCAAGGCCAGCAGCAGCACGAAGCTCGCGATCAGTACCGGCAGCGGGAGGTCCATCGGCATTCTCGTCTTGCTGAGGGCCGACCAGGCGTAGAGCGCACGGCCTGGTCAGATATCTCCCTTTCCTGCCTCCGGCCCGGTCGGCAGCGATTCCGCCGCATCACCGCCCCGCGTCAGTGTCAGCAATCGTTCCACCATGAACTGCACGCTGTACAGCGTCAGGAAGAAGCCGCTGATCGGCAGCGCCAGATACACGTATCCCGTGCGGATGCCGAGCGCCGGTGAGGTCTGCTCCAGTTCCAGCGTGCGTACGACCAACGTCGCGCCGCCAATCCCGAGCGCCGTCAGCGAGAACAGGCCGGTGCACGCGAAGACCAGGACCTCGGTCAGCAACCGGCGACGGGCCGGTAACTTCTGTAGGAAGTAGTCGATGCCCAGGTGGGCGCCGCGGTTCAACCCGACGCTGGCGCCCAGCAGCCCCACCCAGATCATCAGAAACGTGGCCAGCTCTTCTGTCCACGAGCTGGGTGAGCGGAGGACGTACCGCGTGAACACCTGCCAGACCACATCCACCACCAGCACGGCCATCACGATCGCGACCAGCGTTTCCAGCGTACGATCCAGGGCGTGTTTGATCTTCCGCCAGACCGCCATCGGTCACTCCACGGCCTGAATGCGCTCGGCCAATTTCCCGAGCGGCGTGCCTTCGAATTGCGCCCACAGGGACCGCACCGCCTCGCGGAACGGCCGCTTGTCCGGGCGGATGATGGTGACACCCGCCCGCTCGACCTCCGCTAGCGCCTCGTCCACTGCCTTTTTCCACAACCGGCGCTGCTCGATGACCGACTCGTCGACCGCTTCCTGGAGGATCCGTTGCAGCTCAGGCGACAGGCTGTGCCAAATCTTGGGATTGATTACCAGCACGTCGGGCACCCGCAGGTGCTCGTCCAGGATGTAGTACCGGCAGAGCTCGTAATGATGGGAGATGTGGAAGCTGGGCGGGTTGTTTTCCGCGGCATCGACGACGCCTTGCTGAAGGGACGTGTAAAGCTCGCCCCAGTCGATCGGTGTTGGCGCCCCGCCCATCGCCGCGACCATCCGCATGCTCATAATGCTCTTTTGGACGCGGATTTTGAGGCCCGCCAGGTCCGCCGGCGTCTCGACGCGCTTGCTTTTCGTGTAGAAGCTGCGTGCACCGCTGTCGTAAAAACACAGGCCTTTCAAGCCTTTGGCCTCGCCGGCCGCGAGGAGTTCCCGGCCGATCGGGCCGTTGAAGACCTTCCACATGTGCTCATCGTCGCGGAAGAGGTACGGCAGACCGAGGACCCTGAACGTGGGCACGAAGCCTTCCATCGGCGCCGACGAGGACTTGGTCATCGCTAGGATCCCGAGCTGCACCAGCTCGAGGCATTCGCGTTCGCTGCCCAACTGCTCGTTGGGGTAGATGTCGATGCGCAATTGCCCGCCCGACTTTTCGTACGCCCGTTCGGCCATGTAGACCATACCCTGGTGCACCGGGTGGCTGGCGTCGAGCCCGTGCGCAAGTTTCAGGACGGTGACGCGCCCCTGCTCATCCCCCCCACCGCAGCCGGACAACGTTCCGGCAAGGAAGACTAGCAGCAGCAGATATGCTGCGGCCCAGCGCACATTCATCCGGGAGCCTCACTCGTCGATAAGTGCTCGGCCCAACCACGCCGCGTCGCGCCAACGCCGCCCGGAAACCTCGGACGGGCACCCTACGCGCGGCGGGTGAACTTTTCAACAGCGTGCTGAGAATGGTTTTCGCACGCCGCGGAAACCGTTGCGGCCTGGTCGGCCAGGCCGGTTGCAAACCGGTGGCACAGGTTCCGAGAGGCGCTCTCAGCCCAAGCGGTGAGTGCGGGGCAGTGGCCTGCCAGAAAGCTCGCCCGGCAAGGCCCGGCCAAAGCCAGACTCGTGAAACCGCGTTACCTCACTGGGTTGACGGCGGAAGGGGTTGGCAAGATGCTGGGCATCTGCGGGCGAAGGCAGACCGCTATTGGAGGTTCGCCCGCGCTTGACTTTATAACGCGATCAGCAAGGGCGGCGAGCCGGGGTAGAATTCGGGGTCTCCTGAGGCGCTTTCGGCTCGGTTGACGCATTGGCTGATACCCAAGGATAGCGGTCGACCGCCCTGTCGGAGATCGATGCCCCGCCGGGTAATCGGTTAGCTGCCGAGGTCCGGCGCATGGGGAGCCGGCGCTGCGCGGCCAGGGTGACGAACATTTCAGGAGCGATGTTGTGGCCAGCCCGCAGCACGAACGACTGGAACAACTCTTTAGCGCCGCCCTCAAGAGGGGCTCGGGGGCGGAGCGGGCCGCTTTCCTGGACGGGGCGTGCGGAGACGATGTGGATCTCCGCACACGGGTGGAGGCGTTGCTCAAGGCGCATGATCAGGCCGGGTCTTTCCTTCATACACCCGCGATCGATCCCGACGCCACGCGCGAGAGCTCGTCTCCGAGCGAAGGCCCAGGAAAGAAGATCGGTCACTATAAGATCCTCCAACTCATTGGCGAGGGCGGATTCGGCGCGGTCTACATGGCCGAGCAGCAAGAGCCTGTCCGTCGCAAGGTCGCGCTCAAGATCATCAAGCTCGGGATGGACACCAGGCAGGTCATCGCCCGCTTCGAGGCCGAGCGACAGGCACTGGCGCTGATGGACCATCCGAACATTGCCAGGGTGCTCGACGCCGGAGCCACCGAGACCGGTCGACCCTACTTTGTGATGGAGTTGGTCAGGGGCATCACCATCACGCAGTATTGCGATAAGAGCAAGCTCTCGACGCGGCAGCGGCTGGAGCTGTTCCTTCCGGTCTCTCAGGCCGTGCAGCACGCCCATCAGAAAGGGGTCATTCACCGGGACATCAAACCCAACAACGTGCTGGTGACGCTGCATGACAGCCAGCCGGTGCCGAAAGTGATCGACTTCGGCATCGCCAAGGCGACCAGCCAGCGCCTGACGGAAAAGACCCTCTTCACCGAATTCCGCCAATTCATCGGCACACCGGAGTATATGAGCCCGGACCAGGCGGAGATCAGCGGGCTGGATGTCGATACGCGCACCGACATCTATTCACTGGGCGTCCTGCTGTACGAACTGCTCACGGGTAGCACACCGTTTGATGCCGCGACGTTGCGAAGTGCAAGCTATGACGAGATCAAGCGCATCATCCGTGAGGTGGAACCGCCGAAGCCGTCCACGCGCCTGCAGACCCTGAGTCAGACCGGTGAGGGGACTGCGATTGCAGGTCTCCGCCAAACCGAACCGGCCGCGCTCTCCAAGCTCATCCGCGGCGATCTGGACTGGATCGTGATGAAGGCGATGGAGAAGGATCGCACGCGCCGCTACGAGACCGCCAACGAACTGGCCGGTGACATCCGGCGGCACCTGAACCAGGAGCCCGTGCTGGCCGGCCCGCCGGGCGTGACGTACAAGTTCTCCAAGTTCATTCGCCGCAATCGCGTCGCGGTGATCGCGGGTTTCCTGGTCGGCGCGGCTATGCTGATTGGGTTTTCGCTGGCCACGGTGGGCTTCATCCACGCCACGAGCGCCCAAGCTGCGCTGGAGATTGAACGCGACACAGCCGAGGCGGCCCGCGTCGAGGCCGAGGAAGCCCGCGCGAGCGCGCAAGAACAGCGCAGGTCCGCCGAAGTGAGTGCGGAAACGGCGCGGCAAGAAGCCGCCGAGTCCGCAGCGGTGAACGAGTTCCTGCGAGAGATGCTGGCGTCCGTGGGCCCGAGCAAAGCGTTGGGCCGCGAAGTCACCGTGCGCTATGTCCTGGACGAGGCGGCCAGGAAGATCGAAGAAGGCTCGCTGGCCGAGCAGCCCGAGGCGGAAGCCGACGTGCGCGTGACGCTCGGCAAGACCTACGAGGCCCTGGGCCTGTACGCCGCCGCGGAAGTCCACTTGCGCGTGGCCGAGGCGCTTCGCACGCGGGTGCTCGGCGACGAACACCCCGATACGCTCCGAGCAGGAAGCATTTTGGCCGGCTTGCTCACGAGTCAATTCAAGTACGCAGAGGCCGAGGCGCTGGCCCGGCGGACCGTGGAGATTCAGCGCCGCGTCCTCGGCGACGAACACCCCGATACGCTGACCTCGGTGAACAGGCTGGGCATCGTTCTCTGGAGGCAGGGCAAACTTGCGGAGGCGGAGGAAATTCACCACCGGACGCTGGAAATCCAGCGGCGCGTGCTCGGGTATGAGCACATTGATACGCTGCGGTCGCTGGTCAATCTGGGGGCCGTGTTTCAGGCACAAGGCAGGTATGCGCAGGCGGAGACGCTCCTGCGCCAGGCGCTGGAAATCGAACGCCGCGTCCTCGGCGACGAGCACCCCGAGTTGATGAGAGCAATGAACAATCTGGCGCTGACGCTGGAACGTCAGCGGAACTACGCGCAGGCGGAGGCGCTCTACCGCCAGACATGGGAATTGGACCGCCGCATCCTTGGCCCCGACCACCCGCGGACGCAGATCCCGTTGAACAATCTGCTGAGGGTCCTGCGCATTCAGGGCAAGCTGGCGGAGACCCGACCGCTTATCGCCGAACGCCTCGCCCGTTTGAAGCGGGCGGCACAACGCCCGGACGCGGATGCGCTGGCGCTCAATTCGTACGCCTGGGGATTGCTGACCTGCGAGCCGGCTGATCTGCGCGATCCGGAAGCGGCGTTACCCGTCGCCCGGCGGGCGGTCGAGCTGGACGGCGGTAAAGACGCCAACATTCTGGACACGCTGGCGCTGGCGTTCCAGATGACCGGGGACCTCGACCAGGCCATTGCGACGCAGCGGCAGGCGGTCGCCCGGGCCCGCGCCGGCGGACCGTACAACCGGACAGAATTGGAGACGAGGCTCATCGATCTCCTCCTGGAACAGGGGGATCTGGTGGGGGCGGCGACAGTCTCTTGGGAGGGACTGGCCGCGCGACTCGGGGAATCGCTGGCCACCGATTCCACGCTCGGCGGCTCGCTGGCCCTCCGCAGTGAAGCTCTGATGGAGGAAGCCAACTTCGCGGAAGCGGAGCCGCTCCTGCGCGGATGTCTGGCGATGAGGCAGAAGGCGTTGCCGGACGGGCATTGGCTCGTCGCCGACACAATGTTCCTCCTCGGCGGCGCCGTAGCCGGGCAGGGCAAGTTCGCCGAAGCCGAGCGGCTGTTGCTCGACGGCTACGCGGGGATAAAGGACAGCCCCCAGGTGCCTGAGGATCGCAAACGCCGGGCGCTGGAGCGCATCGTCGAGCTCTACCGATCCTGGGGCAAACCGGGCCAAGCGGCCGCGTGGCGTGAGAAGCTGAGGGAACCCGCTGAAGACACTAGTGATGGGGGCTGACCACAGAGGCAGCACCGGCAGCGGAGACGCAGCCCGCAGCGTAGTCCCGCACCGCCCGCGGCAAGAGAACCATGCGGCCGTATGATTGAGAAGACGCGTAGGGTCCGCTCCGCGGACCGTTCACATGCTGCGGAATGGACGGTGCGCGCGCCGGACCCGACCCAATGCAGAGGATCGCATTAGATGGCGTTGCTGGCTGAATGTCCCGTGTGCCGCCAACCGCTGCGCTGGACCTATCTGGTTCGGCCGATGTGGTCGCAATGGTCCTGCGAGAGGTGCGGCTCGCTGCTGGGGATCGACCGCAAGCGACGTGTCCTGGCGATTCTCCTGATAGCAGTGCTGGCACCCGTAGCGGCGGTGTACCTGCCGCGCGCCGGTTGGAGCAACTTCACGATCTTGCCAGCCACGTTGATGGTGTGGCTGCCGTTCTTCCTTCTTCTGGATCGCGCCACGGTGCTGGAAAGACACGGCTTTCGGTGCCAGCAGTGCGGGTACGACCTGCGTGGGCAAGTCGTGCCGCGCTGCCCGGAGTGCGGAAGGGAATTCGACGCAGCCGAGCGCAGCGTCCTGGAGACCGGCGTCTTCCCCGATGCGCCGGCCGGCCGCCGAAGCCGGGCTTGGCTTGGGATAGCCCTGCTGGTGTTCGCCGTGCTGCTCACCAGCCTTGCAGTCGGTATTACCCGGTACAAGGTGGTCAAGGCGCGGGCGGCCCGCCGCCAAGCGATCGCCGCCCGACAGGCCGCACAAGCCGCGAACTCGAGCAGCGCAAGCCAGCCGACCGGCGTCGTGGGCCGCACGAGGCGGGCTACCGAAGATGGCTCCGGTACCGCTCCCGGAGCGCCATGACGAGCAAGACCCGGCCCGCTGCAGCCGCCGGGGCGACAGCGAGCCAGGCGCGCTTTTTTTCTGGATTGGCTGAGGCGCGTGGGAGCGCCACGTCGCATGACGCAGCGTCGGACTACCAGAAGGTGCCGGCCCGCCACGTGAAGCAGCCGAACGCCAGTTCGCATCGTGAGGAATCCGGCGGCAGGCCGGATGGGCTTCCGGCCCTTGTTGCCGTGGCGATCGTCCGACCGGCCGTCTGTGAGAACGATAGGGCCAGGAGCTACCGGACCTTCTTGACGCTCCCAGGGAGCGGCGTGCGGCCGGCGCTGAAGGGGCGAAAAGGCCCTCAGAAACGAAAGACACTTTGTTTAACGACCGGGAGCTAGAACCATGAGAATGCGTGGGTCTTATTTGTCTGCCGGTTTGGTGGCCACGCTGCTGGTGCCGTCGTTGAGCGCTCCGGCACACGCGATCGAGACGCGCTTCACGCTCGCCGGCGCCATACCGAACGATGTGTTCCTGTGCGCGGCGGAGCGACCCAACCCCGAACGGGAGTTTCTCGCCCAGTACTGGGGCGAGGTCTTTGACGCGCTGAAGCAGTGCGGCATCGGCGAAGACGCGCTCGAGCTGATTGGGTCGCTTCTCGGCGAAGAGCAGAAGGCCGAAGTCGCGCGGCTCAAGGAACGGGCGTCGCAACTGCTCGCCGGGGTCAATTGGGGCCAGCTAGGAGGCAAGGAGACGGCGTTTGCGGAGCGGTTGCCCCCACCGATGAAGATTTCCGAGCGCGGCATAATCATGCCGGTCCACCTGGTCTGGCTGTTTCGAGGCAGTGCCGAAGGAGCCACCCACAACTTTGAAGGGTTGACGGCCATCCTTGAAGCCATCGTTGAGGAAATCAACAAAGCCGCGGGCGCCGAGGCGCTGGTCCTGGACCGAACCTCGCGCAGGGGCGCCAAGGTGGCGAGCGTAAACTTGTTGGGCATGGTCCCCGGCGCACCGCCGCTCCCGATCGCCGTCGCCCAGCGTCGCGACGTGGTGCTTATCGCGCTCGGCGAGCAAATGCTGAACGACGTGCTGGGCCTGCTGGACGGAAGCAGTGCGAAAAAGGCCCTGGCGGATGACCCGCGCTTCCAGGCCGCGTTCGCCCAGCTCCCGCCGGCAGAAGACAGCATGGTGTTCTTCGACATGCAGGCGCTGTTGAAGCCGGTGCGAGCCATGGTGGACATGGTCGTCACCACGATCGGCTCACCACGAGACACGTACAACAACACCGGTAGGAGCCCGGAGGCGAACAAACTCACCGGCCTGGCGCTGGACGCGTACCGGCAGCGTGACATCAAGGAAGCACTGAGGTTGACGCAGCAGGCGTACGACGTCGCCCCAAAGGATTCGATCGTGCTCTACAACCTGTCCTGTTTCCACGCCCTGCTCGGCGACAGGGACGAGGCGCTGGGCTGGCTGGAGAAGGCGGTTGAGGGCGGATTCTACGCACCGAGCAAGATTTCCAGCGACCCTGATCTGGAGAGTCTCCACGGCGAGCCACGGTACAAGGCGGCACTCGCCCGGGCCACTGAGCTGGCGGCGGGGTGCTGCGTCGATGACGTCGTCATCAACTCCAGCAAGAGCGGGGAAGCGTACAAGCTGAGCGAGCAGGCCTGGGAGGTCTACAAGCAGCAGGACTATGAGCAAGGACTGGAGCTGGTTAAGCAGGCTTATGCAGTGGCGCCGAAAGACTCGCGGGTGCTCTACTACCTGGCGTGCTTCCACGCGCTGCTTGGCCACAAGGACCAGGCCCTGGACTTCCTGGAGCAAGCGGTGGACGGCGGCTTCTATTGCCCGGCGCATATCTCCAAGGATCCGGACCTGGAGAGCATTCGCAGCGACGAGCGGTACGAAGCGGCGCTGGCCAAGGCCAAAGAGAAGGCAGCAGAGCTGGCAGCCCGACAGGCGGCTGACAAACTGGCAGTGGTGAAGCGGCTTGCCGAGCGGCTGATGAATGCTGTGGGGATTCTTGACTACGCCGCCACGGTCGAGACCACCGACGGATACGCCGTCTGGACGGAGTCGGTCACCGTCCTGGTTCCTGACGGTAAGGAGAGACCCATCTATCCGGTCTTCGGGAAGCGGGCCCCGCTGACCGATTTCGACCGTTTCCTGCCGCAGGAGACCATGTCATTCTCGGTCAGCGGCGGGTTTGACCTCGGTGAACTCTACAAGTTCATCGAGGACACCTTCCGCGTCGCTGGCCCACCGGGCGAAGAACTGCTGGCCAAGTGGGCCGAGATTCAGAAGGATTTCGGCCTCGACGTCAAGCAGGACGTCATCGGGTGGATCGACGGGGGCTACGTCAGCGTCACTCTGGAGGGCAACAAGGGATCGGTGTGGCTGATCAAAGTTACCGACGAGCAAGTCGCCCACGAGAAGGTTGCCGCCGCGGTCGACTTCCTCTCGACGAAGCTTGGTGAGGCCATGGCAAAGAACCCCGCGCTGGCCATGCTGATCGTGCGCACATCGCCGACCCAGGACGAGCAACTCGAAGGGTTCGAGAACCTGCACTTCGCCATGTCACCGCAGCCGGTTGTTTGGGGTGTCGCCGATGGTCATCTCATTTTCGGCACTTCGGCTGACGCGGTGGCACTGTGTCTCGCCACTGCCCGGGGTGAGCATCCCAACATCCGAACGAACGCTCGCGTTATGGGCCAAGCCATCGTACCCTCAGGGCCTTTCACAAGCGTCAAGCTGACCGACCGGCGCGGTCTGGGCGAGAAAGTGGCGGC
>JBHHZX010000013.1:0-21501 GCA_046758265.1 Phycisphaerae bacterium | reverse complement strand
CTGTCCAGGCATGTAGCGTTCGCCCCCCGTGGTGGACGTAGAATGCCGTCCGTGCCCTGCCCTTCCAGGGTCGGGGAGGGATGCCCCTCCCGGGGGTTCCGCTTACCGTCGCGTGAACCTACCGCCGTGCTCGACGTGTCCCCTTGACAACGTACCGCATGATCGGCCGCGTCTCCGATCGCCGCAGCACCTCTACAAAACCGGCCTTGCGAAATGCCGCCGCCAACCCCGTCCACGCGAACGCGTCCGGCATGCGCCCCTTCTTTGGCTCGACGGGATAGCCTTCGACGATCCGGGCACCGTTTTTTTTGGCGAGCGCCACCGCCGCCTTCAACAGCTTGACCGAGATACCTTTGCCTCGATATGGCTTGGCGATGAAGAAGCACGTAACCGCCCAGACCGGCTGATCGTCAACCGGCTTCAACACCCGTGAGCGCTGCAACACCGGATACCATTCGCGTGGCCCGACCGCACACCACCCGATCGGCTCACCGTCGGCGTACGCCAACAGCCCCGGCACCTCGCCGCAATTGACGATCCGCTTCATCGCCCGTTTGTTCTGTGCCCCCTTGCGCTTCTCGAACTCGGCGCGCGTCAGCCGCCACCACATGCACCAGCACCCTCCGCACGCCCCGCGCTCACCAAACAGCGTCTCGAGATCGCTCCACCGCTGCGCCGTCAGCGGCCAGAACTCCAGCTTTTGCGATACTCTTCTGCGAGCGGCCGTCGCCATCGCAGTCCTCTGAACCCTGAACCCCGGACCCTGAACCCTCGCACTAGCCGTTCCCCGTATGCCCAAACCCGCCGCCGCTGCGGGCCGTTTCCCCCAACTCCTCGACTTCCACGACCTCGACCTGTTCCACCTTGTTGATCACGAGCTGGGCGAAACGCGTCCCCCGCTCAATCGTGTACGGCTTGCGCGAGCAGTTCGCCAGAATCACCCGGAGTTCGCCGCGATAGTCGGCGTCAATCGTTCCGGGCGCGTTGGGCAGCATCAAACCATGCCGCAGCGCCAGCCCGCTGCGCGCCCGCACCTGCCCTTCGTACCCCGGCGGAATCTCCAAAAAGAGCCCCGTCGGGATCAGCTTGATCTCCCCTGGCTCGATCGTGATCGGCTCGTCGTTCGCCGCGTAGAGGTCCAGGCCGGCGGAGCGCTCCGTCATGTACGTCGGCAGCGGCAAGTCTTCGAGACCCGCTCGACGCCGCAGCTTCAGCATCGGTCTCATATGCCCTCCTCGGCGCGGTACGCTCCACGTTCGATCGGCAGTATAGCCTGCAGATGGTGCCTTGACATTCGGCCTGCTCGGCCGCGCAATATGGGCCGTCTGTTCGCGTGAGCCCACCTAGCCTGGGCCCCTCCGGGAGCACAATGTTATGAGCGATTCCTCGAATGAGTCCGCCAACGTGAACCAGACGCCGGATCTCGGTCCGCTGACCTTGGCGCAGCAGGGCGACCGCTGGCGGTTCACCTTCACGTCGCCGTCTGAGATGACGCTCGAATTGCCGCCCGACTACGAGCGCTACCTGACCGAGAAGCTCGCGCCCTTGTTGGGCTCGTCCGGGAAACCAGCGGTCGAGTTGGACTTGCAGGGCCTGCCCGGAATCAGCAGCCGCCACCTCGGCCTGATGTTGGCGCTGCAGAAAACCCTGGCGGACCGCTACGAGCGGCTGCCCCTGACAGGTATCAGCGACGGCGTCCGCCGCCTTCTCAACCTGACCCGCACCGCGCAATTCTTCGATATCTCCTGACGTTGGAGTGGTTCCGTAGGGTGGGCAGTGAGGCTGCGCGGCGTGGCTGTGAGCGGGGCGAATACTTCCCAACCTCACTGCCCGCCATCCCTGACTTTTTTCCCTCCAGCAGCGGCAGCCATTTGGCGAAGCTCTCGTCGAAGCCTTCGCGCACCGTGGGGTCGTCGGCTTGGTAGCCGGTCTCGTCCAGCACCAGCGCCTCGAACCAGTCCACCATCAGCTTCCAGTCCTCAAGGCTGATGTACTCGCAGGCGATTTTCTGTCTGCTCTCGTCCATGTTGTGGTAGTTGCCCAGCGCCAGGCAGATGCCGGTCGCCAGGTAGCCGTACGCGGCGAACGCGGTCGATTCGCACGATCCGCCGTCCATCAGCTTGCGCTGAAAATGGAACCGCTTGCGACGCTTGATGAGCTTTTGGGCGACGCGGTCGCAAAAAGCGGTCACGCTCGGCGTAAAAACGCTCATCCGGTCGCCGACCCGCAGAATCGGGCCGTCGCCGATCCGGGCGTTCGGTAGCTCGCTGCTGGTTTCGATGGCGATGATCGGCCACTTCTTCGAGACCGTGCCGGCTTTGGCCGCCCCGATTGCACCGATGAACCCCACCTCCTCGGCCCGCGTGAACAGGCAATACACGTCGGCCCGGGCTTTTCTCCGGCTGAGTCGGTTGAGCAGGGCCAACATCGCGGCGCAGCCGGCGATGTCGTCGCAGTCGCGGGCGTAAACGTTGCCGTCGCGCTCAAACGCCGCGGGCAGGTCCCACATCCCGGGTGAATTGCCTTCCACAGCCACGCGCACCCGGAGCGTCGTCTCCTCGGGGACATACCGTGTCTCCGCGCCGCGCCGGACCCTTCTCGCCTTGGTCACTTCGAGGACCTTCCCATTGACTTGGCGGCCATCACTCCAGAAGCGAACTTTGGCGTTGGCAAAGTATTCGGCCGCGACGCCCCCGCGGAACGCCGCCCGCAACGTTCGCTCATCAAGCATTTCTTGCGCGATGAAGCCGGGGTGGTCGGTATGAGCGCTGAAGACCAGCGGCGTGACGGCCCGGGGCCGGTTTCGGTAGCGGGCCAGCAGGTTGCCATAGCGGTCGAACCTCGCGCTCACGCCGGCCGTCCTGCGGCAGAATCTCCGCACGTATTCCATCACGGCAGATTCGACGAAGGCCGCGGTCGGCACGGACAGAAGATCCCGCAGAATCTTGGGCAGCGGCATCCGAATACTCCACAGGTCGGTGTCGTTTGGCGGTTTCGCAAGCTCACACGCCAGCGCTTTGCCACCGTTGAACCAGCCGCTGGAAAATCCGTACCGTGGTTGTGAAACCGCTTTCCGGCATCCTACGGCCGCCGGGCGACGGCTTCAATTTCGCTCTCCCGGGGCCATATACTACGCTTGTTGGACGATGCGTGAGTTTTTTGTCATGGACACCCCGACTCGAACGTCTGGCGAAGATGGAATGATGGACGCGACCGTGGACGTCGAGATGGCGCACGGCCTGGTCAGCGCGGCGCAGCGCGGCAGTCGGCCCGCCGTGGACCGGCTGGTCCGCGAGCATCAGGGCTGGGTGCGTGGGGTGATTTACGGCATCACCGGGCGCCGCGACCTCGTTGACGACGTCGCTCAACAGGTCTGGACCCAGGTTTGGCAGCGGCTCGCTACGCTGAGCGACCCCCGCCGGCTGCGGGCGTGGCTCTACTCGGTGGCGCGGAACGCGGCGCTCGATGCCTCGCAGGACGGCCGGCGTCGCAGCGCGGTTGGGCTGGACGCCGTTGCCGACGGCCTCAGCGACGGGGAGGCCTGCGGCCCTGTGCGATCGGCCGTCGGCGACGAGCTGCGCGAAGCCTTGCTGCGGGCGGTCGAAGCCCTTCCCGCGCTCTATCGTGAGCCGTTTGTGTTGCGGCACTTGGAAGACTGGAGCTACGCAGAGATCGGCGAGTTGTTGGGCCTGTCGGTGGAAACGGTCGAGACACGCTTGGTGCGAGCCCGCCGGCTGCTGCGCGAGATGTTGAAAGGCAAGGTGGAACCATGAGCGAACCGACGCCGGACTTGGAGCGTCTCATCTCGCGCCATCTCGACGACGAGTGCACGCGGGAGGAGCGGCGCGCGCTCAACGCCCGACTGCGACGCCAGCCCGAGTCGGCGGCGCTTTTTGAGGAGCACAGCGCGCTCGATCGCGAGATCAAGCACGCGCTGCGCAGCGCGCTGGGCCGTTCAGCCGCCCGTCACCGTCCGCTCCCGCTCTGGAAACGTAGCGCGCGCATCTTCGTCGTAGCGGCGGCGGCGTGTCTGGCGGCGATGTTCTGGCCCCGGCCGACCCAACAGCCGCCGTCGCCCGCTGACGGGCTCGCGGCTCAGGCCACGTCGTGGTTTGCATCGTTGCCGACGATCGGCGATACGCTGGTCGAAAAACCCGACCGTTTTGTCCGCCCGCAGATTCGGGTCGGCCAGCCGGCCACCAATTGGATCGTGATCCCGAGCGACACGCCCGGCGAGTTCTTGGTAATCGAGGTTAACCGTGTGCTGACGCGGACCGTTCACATTCAACGTGATTTCTAGGAGGACCGAAAATGATCAAAGTGACTTCTCTGCTGCTGTTCCTTCTGACGAGCGTATGTGGCACCGGGAACGCCGCTCAGGATGTCTGCCGGCAAGTGATCGTCAAGAAAGCCGCTGACTGCGACGTCAAGACCGTCTGCTGCGCAGCCACCACGCAGGACCCGCGCTGCCAGGTCATCCTCAAGAAAGTTGGTGAGGACGACGTCAAGATGGTCTACTGCGGGGCCATTGCGCAGGACCCATACTGCCAGGTGATCGTCAAGAAAGCCGGTGACCGCGACCTCAAGACGCTGGGTGGAGCCGCCGCGCCCGATGTGTGCCGGCCGCTGAATATCAAGACGGTCGGCGACAGCGTCACCAACGCGGTGCGTCTAGCCAGCGGGCTGGCGTTCGTTGTTGGCGAGGACGACCAGAAGGCGGGCCGGAAGATCGTCCTGCGCTCCGGCGCGCCAAAGCTTGAGGTCTGGATTGGTGTTCGCGTGACACCCGTGCCCGAGCCGCTCGCCTCGCACCTCAAGCGCGGCGGGTTAATGATCGCCAACGTCGCCGCAGACAGCCCGGCCGATCGCGCTGGCGTTGAGCGGTATGACATCGTGGTTTCCTTCGCTGGCAGTGCGATCGAGAACATGGACGACCTGCTCGCAGCGATTCGCGACACCGGTGCCGCCAACACGGCGGAACTGGTCGTTATCCGCGGCGGAAAGAAGAAAACGCTGACCATCACGCCGGCCGAGCGGGGCGACGCGAGCGCCTTGTCCTTCAAGTATGAGGAGCCGGAAGCGGCGGAAGTCGATCAGTTCAAGAAGTACTTCGGTGGCCGCCTCAGGGTGGGTCCGGGTGGCATGGGGTTCTTCATGCCGTATGGCCGCATGGACCGCCTGCCCGACGACGTCAAGGAGTTGCTGGAGGACGTCCCACACATCGATTGGCAGGAGTGGTCTGACAGATGGGAAGAGTGGTCCGAAAAGTGGAAGAAGTTCAGGCATATGCCGTTTGATGTTCACATTGATATCGACTCGGACGATTGGGGCGCCTGGAGTTGGTTCCCCGACCTGGAGGACGCTGACCTCAAGGCCGAAATCCGCATCCGGGTCGAAGAGGATGGCGAGACGATCACGATCGAGCGCGCCGAGGACGGTACGATCACGGTCGAGCGCGACAGCGCCGACGGAGATCGGTCTTCGGACACCTACGAAGACGTCGAACAGCTCCGGAAGGAAGATCCGAAAGCGTACAAGACTTATCGGCGTTTCCTGGTTCTCCGCTCGCCGCGAGCGCTCATCGTCTCCCCGGACCTGAAGGATCTCGGCGCCCGCCAGCGCGAATTCCAGATTGAGCTCAAAGCGCAGCTCGACAAGGCCCGCGAGCAGGTTCAGGAGGCCATGAAACAGGCCCGCAAGGCCGGCAAGGAAGTTGAAATCCGCATGCGAAACATCAGAGGTGCTGACGATATCGACGTCCGCGCCCGGTCGGAAACGGTGATGCTCTTCGTCGATGACGACGGCCGCATCACGCTGGAGATCGATGACGACGGCGTCAGCAGGAGGTACGAGTTCGACAGCCGCGAGGACTTCAAGAGCAGCGAGCCGGAGCTCTACGAGCGCTTCAAAAAGCACCTCGATGAGACCGACGCCGGCGCGCAGAACGATGCACTTGAGCCGACTTCCGCCCGACCAATCGCGTAACTGTCCGTTGAAAAAGGGGACGGGCTCCGTCGGCCGAGACCCTCGGCAAATAAAGGTGCCGGGGAGGTGCCTGTCCCCTTTTTCAACGGACTCCTACGGCGCGTTTCCAACACGGCGATGCCGGCGCCTCGAAAGCAGCGCCAGACCGCTGCATGGGCAAGAGAGCAGGGTGGGCTCCGCCCACCCTTTTGTTCCGCGCCGCCCCGCCCTACCCATAACGTGCTTCGTCGCGTGGCCGGAATACCGTCACCTGAGGGTGCCACGGACAAGCTTTGAAATGTTTCACTCAAAGTGGGACAAATTGCCGTTTCGGATCAGAGACGGTTTTCGCCTGTGGGCATGGCGGGCGGCGTTGTCGCAGCTTCAAGTTCTCCTGCTTTCGCAACTGTCCGGTCGTCTCCAACTTCCAGCGACGCTCGGCCAAAAGCGCCCCCGGCTCTCCGCGCTAGTAATCCACCGCCCGCAGGTACGATAGCGCTGCGTGCAGCCGGCGGTGGTTGTAGTGAGCGACGATGCCCGCGATCACTTACGGCAAAAAAAGATACGCTCACTTTTCTTCACGCCACACCGCTTCATCGTGCCTGCGTCAAGGCGCTTCGTCAGCTTGTCGGCCGACACACGGAAGCCCGCACTTCTCAATCGTTCGGCATAATCTGAACCGTAATGCCTCAAGTGGCCCGGGTGCCCGTAGAGCCTGAATCGTTCCGCTGACGTCGTTGCGCTCTGATCTTCAAGCGTAGACTCTGAATCCCACTTGACTGGGGACTGGATAATAGCCCAGCCGCCCGGCTTCAGGACTCTATACAGTTCCCTCATCGCCTTTTTGTCATCGGGAACATGTTCGAGAACGTGGTAACACACTATGGCGTCAAATGTATTGTCATCCAGCTCTATGTTCTGGATGTCCATCTGAATATCTGCCTGAGGGTCATTCAAATCTGCGCTTATGTACTCTATGTTCGGGTTGTTCTTGAAGAAAGGAACTAGGCACTTTTCCGGCGCGATATGGAGAAGCGAAAGACGGCCATGAAACAAACTGCTCTTCTGCCGGAAGAACAAAGCCAATAACCGATGCCTCTCCAGGGAACCACAGTGCGGGCAGCGCGCGTTCAAGCGTGGGTGGCGACCGGATGGCAGAAACGCCCGTACATCTTTGTCGCAAACGGGGCAATGCCGTGGCAGGTCAATGAGGTGATTATGAATGTCGTCGATCAGGGTTAGCGAGGGAAGTGCCAGGCGCGCGAAGTGCGTGAACCCGGCCTTCAATAGATCGATTTGCGCCGCGAGCTTGTGGAGTTCCTGCAACTGTTTCGTCTCTGACGGGGTCGTATTGCGGATTCGATCCGACGATTGGTCTTCCTTGCATCCATGAAGCACATTCGTGCCACAGGGCTTTAGCTCTAGATTCCTCAGTGTCAGTTGGCCGTTGCCGGAGAGGCGGAAGGCGACGCGTAGGAAAACATGGCGGGCGTCGGTTTTCCAGATGATCTCGAATGGGCCCGAAGAAAGGGCGCGGGTGACTTGGCCGAGTTGCTGGGCGTTGTCATACTCGATGAGGCGGATGGCGCAGGGCGTCCCTTCGCATACGGCCTCCCCACGCAGGGCGTAAATCGTGTTGGATTGGAGTTGAAAAACATTGGTTGATGGCGGCTTGGCGAACCGCCGTCCCTTGTCCGAGGCGAGATAGGTATGCGTGTCGTCCGCCAAGGAGTAGGTGATTGCTCCGTCATCATAGGAAAGGTCGGCGATATCGGCCACGGGTCGGAAATGTACCGGTTTGTCTTCGTTATTCCATGTTCGAATTGGCAGGATGATCGGATCCATCGTCGGTAGCTCCGCAACTGTGACGCTACTCGTGATCCTTCAGCGCGGGCTTGTTAGCCGGGATTTCCTATTTACCGGCCTGGTGATCACTATCCTACCGAAAACGCCCGCTCGATTCCAAGCGAGCAGCGCGAATTTCGCCGGGTGCCACGGACAAGCGGCCGGGTGCCGGGTGGCAGGCCCGCGCGAAGCGTGGGCACGGTTCGGGCGGTACGAGAATCCCTCCTCGGGCGCGTGCCGGGAATAACTGGCCACTGCGGGCACCACCGGCAAGCGGCCTTCCGCTTGTCCGTGGCTCGTATCTGACAAGCGGGGAGGATCAGAGCTTATTCGTGATACACATCTGGCGCTGTCTGGGACGAAGTAGTCGGACCCCGGCGCGCCTGTGTCTACTGGCCCGGATATACGATCAGCCGGTCGTGCACCAGCAGGACAATGTCATCGATCTCGTCGCCGGTGACGTCGCCAATCAGCACCTTGCGCGGGTCGCCCCCGCGGTCGGGCTCGTCGCCGAGACCGTCGCCAGCGGCGAACAGCCCGAGCAAGCCGCCGAAAACGGCCAGATATAAAGTCATGCTGCCAGTCCTCTGGCTGTCCCCTTTTTCAACAGACGCCTGGGAGACGCCTTCTGCTTGTGCGGTGCGATCACATTCTCAGACCCACATTGAAAAGCTGGCTGCCACGGGCATCTTGCCCGTGTTCATTTCAGAGCCGGGTGCCACGGGCATCTTGCCTGTGTTCGCACCGCGCGACGCCGATGCCAGGCGCGGCGGCGTCAGACTCCAGGTCACCTCACCCCCGATTCTACCATCCACGTGGCGACGCTTCCTGCCGCGCCGCGCCGGGCCAGGCTACCCGCGGCCCGCCCCATTTTTTCTCGAGTCGCCGGATCTGCCAGACGTTGCAGCGCTTCCAGCACCGGCCCTTGATTGGCCGCAGGGTCGAGTCGATCTTCGACCAGCACCGCCGCTCCGGCATCCGCGAGCACCTGCGCGTTCGCGTGCTGGTGACGGTCGCGATGGTAGGGATACGGGAGCAGGATCGAGGGCCGGCCGAGCGCCGTCAGCTCCGCCAGGGTGGAAGCCCCCGCGCGCGAAACGACCGCGTCCGCTGCCGCCAACGCCAGCCACATCTCGTGCGTAAACGCGCGCACGTTTGCCGGCACGCCCGTCGCGGCGTACGCGCGCCGCGTTTCCTCTTCATCCGATGGTCCAGACAGATGCAGAAGCTGCCAGTCTTTGTGATCCGCGAAGAATTCCGGCCAGACGCGCTGCATCGCGCGGTTGACAGTGCGGGCGCCTTGTGACGCGCCGGTCACCAGTAGTACCGGGCGATCGGCGTCGAGTTCGAAACGCCGCCGCCCTTCCTCCCGGCTCGCTGACGCAAACTCGGCCCGAATCGGACAGCCAAGCGTCTGGCAGTTTGTTCCGGCTCGGAAGTGCCGGCGCGAGACCTCCCACTGCAGCACAACTAGGTCCGCATGGTGCGCCAGCCACCGGTTGGCCCGCCCCGGAATCGCGTCCTGATTCAGAATCGCCGTTCGAATCCCCAGCGAACGCGCTGCAACCACCGCCGGCCCGGCAGCGTATCCCCCGAGCCCCAGCACCGCTCGCGGCCGCTTCTGCTCGAGAAACGACCGCGCCGCCCGGACGCTCTTGCGCCAACTCCACCAAAACCCCGCCAACCGCAACGGATGCAGCGTAACCGGCTGCACCGGCTGCTCGACCTGTTCGAACGGCGTCCGCTCCAGCAGTTCTTTGTCCAGCGCCCGCGTCGTCGTGAAAAACGTGATCGTCGCTTGCGGCTCACGCTCCCGCAGCGCCTCGGCCACCGCGAGGCCGGGAAACAGGTGCCCACCCGTCCCCCCACCTGCGAAGACGTAGCTCGGCCTCATCATCGCCGAGCATCATAGCGTAGGGTGCGTCCGGGACGCACCATCCCTCTACACCCTCGTCTTGCGGTCGAAGTCGCGTTCCTGCCGCTGGCGTTCGCGCGTGGCGCGCTCAAGCGTCTGGCGTTCGACGTAGTTCAGACTGTGCAGACCCTTCTCGTGCACCTTCTTGAGAATGCGGTCCAGTTCGGCGTCACGCTTTGCTTCCTCGTCAACCTTCGCCTGCCAGCGGCCGGCACTTGGACTCACGTCCGGCCGGCTCGCCTTCGGTCGCCGTTTCAGCTTGAAGATGCGCGCGAAGAATCCGCCGCCGCGTCGCGGCTTGTATTCGCGATACGGCGCGTACTTGATCCGCTCATCCATGATCATGCCATACTTCAGCATCTTCAGCCGCTGCCAGCACGTAAACCCGCCGAACAGCGCGATGAAGATGAGCATCCCCCCACCGCCGCGGCTCAGTCCCCACACGCCCAGCCCGATGCACCCGGCGATTCCGACCTGACAGGCGATCGTCATCGCCTGTTGCAGGCCCACGAACGGCCACAGCAGGCACTGGAACAACTGCCCGCCATCCAGCGGATAGATCGGCAGCAAGTTAAGCGCTAGCAGGAAGTAGTTGACCCAGTAGAAAATGCACACGTACCAAACCCACGCGGGGGTACCGGGAGGGAATGCCGCAGGATTAAAGCCCACAAACGGGTTCAGAGAAATGACCTGAACTGTTCCAGCCAGCAGCACGAGAACCAGGCCGCTGCCGAGACAAAAGACCACGTTCACCAGTGGGCCGGCCGCCACCGTGACGAACTGTGCCCACGGGGTCATCGGCGCGTGTGCATATGCCAGCCCCCCCAACGGCCACATCAATATGTTTTCGGCGTTGCCGCCGACTGATCGTGCCCCGAAGCAGTGCCCGAACTCGTGGACCAGAACGATCCCGAACAACATCCCTAAGAACGCGCCCTCGAAGGCCCAACCGCCGCGGGCGCTGAACAGCCGGAAGGCAATCCAGATCACAAACAGGATGTGAACCCGGATGTTGATGTCGAACAGCCGTCCGACCCTGAACGATGCGTTTAGCAAATCCATGCCCGCTTACCCTCGCTCGCGAACGTAACGATCGTAATACAAGAGCGTTACAATCGTCTTCGCATCCGTGATCCGGCCGTCGCCGATCGCTCGCAATGCTTCTCCATACTCCATCGGCGTGTTCTCAATCCGCTCCCCCGGATCCAGCGCCCTCTCTCCCAAAACCAGTTCTGTCGCCACAAAAGCGTGCATGCGCTCTGTGCAGATCCCGGGCGTTGAATAAAACGACAAGAGGGGCTCCAACTTCCCAGCGCGGTAGCCGGTCTCCTCGACCAGTTCCCGCCGGGCACACTCCAGCGCGGGCTCGGGCGGGTCGAGCGTACCGGCCGGCAACTCCAGCAGGTCTTGCCCGACCGCAAACCGGTGATTGCTGATCAGCACTACCCGTCCATCGTTCAGAATCGGCAATACCACCGCCGCGCCCGGATGAACGACCAGGTCGTAGCGACGCTCTTTGCCGTCGCGACCCCGTACATCGCGCTGCTCAACCCGGAAGTTCCGGCCCTCGTAAACGATTACCGTGGCTGCCACTGGCTGTTCCCGCGTCCTGCTTCTTCGCCGAGCGCGTCGCACGCGTTCCGGCCGTTCGCCGCGCACGATTATAACGCGTCCACCGACTATGGAGTGGCACTACCACCAAGTCAATGCGAGCGCGCCGCTCGCAGCCAGGATGCTCGCCCACGCTCCGCGCCGGTAGCGTTCCAATTCCCGCTTCCAGCGATCATCCGGTACAGCCGCGTGTAAGGGAACCGGCGGGCCTGCATTGTGAGCTCGAACGTCGCCACGAAAAACACTGGCGCGCCGGCCGCCGGCAAGCAAGATCGCAGGGACGACGTCCGGGGCGAGACCGCGCGCTGCTAGAACCAGCAGCCCGTACAAAACACACGGCGCTTGGTTGAGCCTTTCTACCGGCAGCGCTATCAGCGTCAGCGCTGCCGCGACGGCGGCTAGGCGCGCGACCCGCGTGTAGGCGCGCAACTTGGCGTGGGCGTAGCCCAGCGCGAGGTTGTGGATGGGGGCTTGCTGAAAGGCAAACCCGCGCGCAGGGCAGCGATGGTCCCGCGGAATGCCGGTCGGTTCGTATCGGCAGCGCGGGCAGTAAACTCTCGTGCTGTTTGGGCTGTTGCATTGTTCTTGGCGCTGCACCGGGGGAATTGTAACGGGCAGCCGGCGGCGGGCTGGCAGGAGCGCTCCCTTGATAGATATCCTAGGAATACTATACAAGGGAGCTGGGCCGAACGGCCTTGAATGGTCGCGGTGCGGTTGCTTCTGGGCCTGGGGGGCGTAAGGCGCGGTGGGAAGGTTTGCGGGGCCAGTTGGGAGGGTGGTGCGGCCCGGTTGCGATGGGGCGGGCGGGCTTGCGCGCGGTGCTTAGATGGGTGGGCTGCACAACGGTGTTTCACGTGAAACGTCGTTGCGCGTCGTTCGACAAGCCCCTGGCGCGTTTCACGTGAAACGCGTTTGCGTAGCTTGGCTGGAAACCGCTCCCGCGAGACCGTGTTCGTAGGGCCACTTTGCGAAACGGGCTGTAGCCGCAAATCGCCGGTCACTTGCCCCCGACCGGCCCGGGCGCGCTAATGGGAGAGTGTGAAAACGCCAGCCTCGTAACCGACCGAGTTGACCGGCCGGCCCCCCTCGGCTAGCTCCCGCTCGGCGCTCGTCGTGTGCTCCAATTCCAGGTACCCGTCAGCCCCCGACTCGCGCGCTGCCGAGATTGCGGCCGCCACGGCCCCCGCACCGCAGGCGTTGTGGTTCGCCGCCGCCTCCGGAACGACCGCTTCGGCATCCAGCGCCGAAATCAGGTCGACAAACCGGCGGTCATTCACCTCCTTCGCCCAGCGGACCCCAGCTTCCCCACGTCCGTGTGGCTCGAATCCAAACGCCGGACCGTAATGGGTAAGATCGGTTGAGGCGAGAAACACGACCCGCCGATCGCTAGCGGCTATCTCCACCGCACACGCTCGCCCGATCTCTGCTGCCAGGCGACCGGGGCGCACGCTGATGGGCAGAATGCTCACGTTCCCGAGAATCCGGCGGATCAGGGGCAACTGGACCTCGATGGAATGCTCGTTTTGATGAGCGTCGGGGTCAATCGTGATCTGCCGGCAGCGTGCCACGCGCGTGGCTAAGTCCTGGTCAACGGGTAGCGGTCCCAGCGGCGTCTCCCATGAGCCGTTCGGGTACAAACTTGCCTCATTGGCGTCGAAGACGTGCACGGCGCCGAAGATAACGACGGTCTGCGGCCGCGCGTGGGCCACGCCAGCCAGAGCCAGGGCGGCGGTGGGTCCGCTGTAAATCCACCCGGCGTGTGGGACAACTGCGCCGAGTGGTCGGCGTTCCAGCTCGACCGGTCGGTACATCTCGTCGAGCATGCGGTCGCATTGTTGCTGGGCGGCTGGATAAAAGCGGCCTGCGAACGTTGCTTGCCTCGAGGCGGGCATGGGATTACTCCAAGAAAGCGCCGCCGCCGATTCTTTCTGCGATGCGGTCGAACTCCTCCAGGCAATTGTAGCGGATGATCAGTCGGCCGGAGTTCTTCTTCTTGCCGGGTTGCAACGTGACTGTAAGGCCCAGGGCTTTGCTGAGGGCCTCCTCGACTGCGGTCAGATGGGCCTCACGCGAGCGGGCGGTCTGGGGGGCCGGGGTCGGCGACTCGGTTGCCGCCTCCTTGGCAAGCCGCTCGACCTGGCGCACGGACAAGTTGCGGCGGACGGCGAGGCGCGCGAGGGCCAACTGGCGTTGTGGATTAGCTATGCCGGCGATTGCTCGGGCCTGGCCCATTCCGAGCTCGCCGGAGCAAATGAAGTGCTGGACGTCTGCCGATAACTTCAGTAGTCTTAAGTAGTTAGAAATATTCGCGCGGCTTTCGCCGAGACGTGTGGCTACAACGTCGATCGTGACGTTGAGGCTGTCAACAAGCTGTTGATAGGCGGTCGCGCGTTCAAGTGGGGTGAGGTCCTCGCGCTGGAGGTTTTCGACGAGGGCCATTTCGAAAGACTGGGCGTCGCTGAGCTCGCGGACTATCGCGGGGATGGTCTGAAGGCCGGCGAGCTCGGCTGCCCGCCAGCGTCGCTCACCAGCCACCAGCTCGAACTTGCCGTCGGGAGTAGTCCGTAGCAGCAGCGGCTGCAGGATGCCGCTGCGCCGGACAGAGGCGGCAAGTTGCTGGAGCGCGGTTTGGTCGAGTCCGGCGCGCGGTTGCTTTGGGTTGGGGCGGATCTGGTCGAGGGGGACTTGGCGTAGAGTGGTGGCGTCCGGGCGGTCGGTGATTGCGGCGTCGGGCGTGGGTGTTGGGAGGGTTGCGGCGCGATGGCGGAATGGCCCGGAGGGGCGCGGGGCGATGAGCGCGCTGAGACCTTTTCCGAGGCGGGGGACTGACTTCGACATGCGATCCTCCTTGACTGGGGTCGAGAATACGGGTGGGGAGCTAGGGCTGTCAAGGTCGTGTGGCGGGAGCGTCGGGGCGCGGGTACGAGCGAGCGGAGCGGCAGGTGAGGTTTAGCGGCGGGTGAGAAGGGCCGCCGCAGGATAGGATACATAGGTGACGTAATAAGTCTAGCATGTCTTGCAAGGGCAGCTTGGGGCCGGGTGCTGGTCGGCGCCGCCGGGAGGGTCCGGTGGCGGCGCGGTTGGGCGGAGGGCGCCGCGGCGTTGACCTGATCGCGGGGCCGAAGCAAACTGGGTAGAATGATGTACGTGCTGGTGATCGTAAGGAGGTTTGCATGCTTCGCTCCTGTCTGATCGTGACGGCTGGACTTTGCCTGACGGTATCGGCGGCGGCACAGGCGCAACGGCCGATTCAGTGGATCTCGAATAAGCAGCAAGGCGTGGCGCGGGCCAAGCGTACCGGGCTGCCGATCATGTTCTATGTCACCGGGTCGGGCCGCAGCGAGGGTAGCGACCTGGAAGATGCGCAACAGCGGGCGTTTCGCGACCCGCTGGTGCGCGGCATCGCCGAGGAGCGTTTTGTCCCGATCCGCCTGCCGCAATCGAACGACAACCGACAGATGCTCGCGCAAATGGGGGCGCCGGCAGGAGTCGGCCTGTATCTTGCGTTCGTGACGAGCGAAGGCAAGTTGATCGGGAGGATCCCGCCGGGACAGGTGGCCGAGGCAAAGGTTCTTGCGCGACAAATGACGGCGATGTTTCGCAAGTATCGCGGCGATGTGTTCCAGCGCGAATTGAAGCCGAAGCTGGAGGACCAAGGGGCGCGCCCCGGCGAGGTCGTCAAGGCGCTCAAGCTGATCGAGAAGTTCCTCATTCTCGAAGCGGACGAGAATGTGGCGAAGCTGCTGGAACGTGACCGAGTAAGCAAGACCGTCAAGAAGCAGGTTTATGGCGTGCTCGCAGTGCTCTCGACGCCGCGGAGCGTGAAGGCGTTACTCGAGGCGGCGTCGCGGGACAAGCTGGCGGCCCAGGCGTTGAGGCGGTGTACGCCGGCCGGCGCGGAGGAGATGTTGCCGGCCCTGGAGAGGGAGAAGCCGGGGCAGTTCCTGATCGCGTATGAAGCGGTGGCGAAGATCTGCAACATCAAAGGTACGAAGCCGCGCGGCTTCTGGAGTGGCACGAACGAGCAACGAATCTTTGAAGAAATCGAGCGGGTGAAAGAAGAAGTCCGCAAGTCCGCAAAACGGTGGCGCGACAGGTTCGAGGCCTACCGTTAAGGGCCGGCGCACGAGGGCTTACCACGCGCGGTGCCGACCGAGTCGCATCTCGCAAGCTCGCGATAGGCTTGCAGGAGCCGTCGGTGCCGTCGGTGGTGGATGTTGAAGCCGAGCGCGTCCATTTCCTGCAGCGCTTCCTCCGGGTCCACGCGCTGGACATGTACGCGGTATAGCGCACAGAACATGCCAGTGCGCTGCTGCCCGATGCGGCAGTGAATCAGCGCGGGGTGGCGGCGCTTGTCGCGCATTAAGTCGAGGAACCGGTTGAGCTGCTCGCCGGTCGGGGGGTTTTTGTGGTTGCATGGAAGCGTCACGAAATCGACGTTGCGCTGGTGGCAGACTTCTCGTTCGGCCTGCTCCCAAGCGTCGGGGTCGTGGGGAGCACGGATGCCACGCAGGGCGACAACGGTCTTGAGCCGGTGGCGCACAATGAGTTCGCGCAGCTCCTCCGGCGCCGGCTGACCAGCACGGTAGAGCACACCCTCCTCCACGACGCCGTAATGGCGTAGGCCGTCATAGGGAGCGCGGAACCAGCGCCGAATAAAACGCGGCACGTTCACCTGTAGAACCTTCCGGTGCGCTTGCGGGCGGCGGATCTCGCCCGACGCCTCGCTATGACCGCGCGAGAATGCGAAACGTCGTCCGCCTCTCCGCTACTTTCTGGCCGATTTTATCGATAATCGTGACCTTGACCACATATTCCCCGGGAGAAAGTGTCGCGGGCAGCCGCACCAGACGGGGGATGAAACAGTCGTGGCGGCGGGTGCGACACTCGTCGGCAATGTGCTCATCGTTGATTTCCAGGACGACGTCGCCGGCTCGGTTGAGCACGGCCGTTCGCATGGAAAACTGCGATTCGAACTCACCGTCGTCCCTGAGGCGGCTGAGGAAGTTCTCCACCTCGCAATAGACGACGAACTCGTTCTCGCGGCCGGTCGGGAAGTGGGGTGGATCGAATGCTTCGTACCGGCCATAGCCGCGGACGGCCCGGGTCAGTGCGAGCCTGGGGATGTGGAGGTCGCTCATGGGGAGCAGCGACTCCTGTAGGTGCTCGAGTTGCGCCAGTACGCGGTTCGCCTCTGCGCGCGGCTCGCCGCCATGGCCCTCGCGGATCGCGATCAGCGCTTCGATGAACTGTGTCGCCATCAGTCGCTGCGCGTTGGAAACGAGTTCGAGTGGCTGGCGGGCGTCCTCGTAGTTGCCGGCAAGAGTCTGTAGTAGCCGTTGGTCGAGCTGGTTGCGGAAGGACGGATCGTTTGCCGGAACGGTCCAGCGCTCCAGGAATTCGGCCAGCGTAAGCGGTTGGTCGGCGGCTTCTGCGGGAGCGTTTACGGACGGGGCGGTTTCGCGGCGCGGGGTCGTAGCCGGGGTCGGCGATCTGGCCGCTCGAACGCTGATACTCCCGAGAACAGGGGGTTCAGGGATTGAGAGCTCCCCCTGTTGCGGATCCGGGCGCTCCAACGCCTGCGGTGATTCCGGCGGCGCCTCAGATTCTCCGGTCTTTGGCTGGTAGCTGTCTTCGCTTTCTGGGGTAAGCGTTCCGCTTGAGGGTGGGGGCCCGAGCCGGCTGCGTACGTCATCGCGCCGTTGAATCCGTTCGATCCATTGTCGAACCTCCTCCATGTTTGCTTCAACGTCGGCGGCGGGCTGCACGTCGTCGATCAAGCCGGCTTTAACAACTTCGGAGTGCTCCTCCCGCGGCCGGTTATCGGTTTCTTTCGGTCGGGCCGCGGGCTTGCCGTTCTGCATCGGGCAGCCGGCTATTGCCAGCAGGCAAGAGAGGTACACCGCCATGGTGCTCGATCTCGCCTCCATGCGCGTTCTCCGTCAGCGTTCCTAACCGCTTTCAAGCGGCGGCAGCGGCCACCTCAATCAGCAAGGCCTCGATACCCGTTTCTATCGACCGGGAGCCAACTTTGGCTTGCGAATCGAGTTCGGCAATTGCGGCAAGAATGCGTTTCAAACGCAGCGGGGATAGGCGGCGGAGAAGGGTATCAAGCTCGCGCTCGCGCCCCCACATCATCACCTTGGGCGCGATCGCGCGAATCGGCAGGCCGTCGGCCAACATCTGGTGGGCAGCGATCCAGCGGCGTACGACAAACGCCATCCCGCCGAGTGCCTTGAAGATGGCTGCCACATCGGTGGCAACCACCTGATGCCAGAGTTGGAGGGCCTGGGGGAGTTGGCCAGTTGCTGCCGCATCCATTACCGCGAAGATTTTCTCTTCCCGTGTGAGGCCGACGAGGTCGCTAACGTCACCGGCAGTGATCGCCGGGCGGTCACCGATATAGAGGCTTAGCTTCTCGACCTCGGCCGCGAGCAGGCCCTGTTCCCGGCCGATCAGTTCGACTAGGCGGGCGGCGACGCCGCGATCCATCCGCGTGCCACGCGCCCGTGTCTCGGCCAGGACGAAATCAATCAGGCCGCGCTCCGTAAGCTTTTTGCATTCAATGACTTGTCCGCCGGCCGCTACGGCGCGCTTGTAGAGCCGCGTGGTCTTGAGAAAGCTTCGGCAGACAAGCACCAGGGTGCCGGTTGGGGCCGGGCAGCCCAGGTAACTTTCGAGCCGCTCCCGGTGGGCCGTGATGAATTTGTCGGCGTCGCGAATTATGACCACCCGGCGATCGGCGAGAAACGGAAGCGTAGCCAGATCGTCCAAAACGGTTGCCAGGCCGGGGCCGCCCTGGTCTTCAGGCCGCGTGCCCTCGTACTCGCGCACGGCCATGGTGCGGTCAGCTTCCGGCGGGAGCAGCGAGTCTAGGAGCTGGCGAAGCCCTCCGGACTTTTGGAATTCTTCATCGCCGTGGAAGACGACGATAGGTGGGGCCGTTTGCGTTTTCGCTTTCGGCATGGCGATCGCGTTGAGCGGTTAGCCTCTGTTGCGGGTGCGGCCGGCCGGAGCCAACCTAGTGCTTCGCGTCGGTGCGTTTAGGGCTAAACAGCTTAAGTCTCTTCTGCACCTTTTCGCGCAGGGTCTTGTCCACGCGCTCAAGTTCGAGCGCCCTCTCCCAGGCAGCGCGCGCTGCTGCAGCGTTGCCCAGGATATGCTCAATGTCGCCGTAGTGCAGCCAGTGTTTGCCCGACTCCGGGCCGAGCCGGAGCAGGTGCTGCAAGTGCGAGCGGGCTTGAGGGTAACGGTTTTGGGTGGCGGCGACCAGTGCCAGACCCTCGATGGCTCCGAGATGCTCGGGTGAAGCGTCGAGGGCGGCACGAAACCGGCGGCGAGCCTCGTCGTACTGGCGCGCCCGATAGAGCACGCTGCCGAGGTCCACCTGGAGGTCGGCGTCATCGGGCGCGAGTTCGAGGGCATCCTGAAGGCGGGCGCCGGCGAGCGACAGTCGCCCTTGGGCCAAGTAACGCGTCGCCTGTTCACGCAGAATCTGCGCTCGCTGCTCAGCCTCGGGTGTGGGCTGTGTCGCAGGGGCGAGTTCCGCTGCTTCATCCAGCGTGACCGTCGGAACCGGAGGGACCGTTACCGGCGGGACTGGTGGGACGGCAACCTCTTCCAGTGCCTCAGTCGGGGCGGCCTGAGCGGGCGTCAGGTCGGCGCGTGGCGGGACCGGCTCTGCGGTACGACCTGGGGCCGTGATGCTGACGCCGCGAATCTCATCGCTCACGACATTGCCGGCGAGGTCGGTCGCGACGAGGCGGAGGTCGGTGCGCGAGCTGATGTCTGCTGGCGGCCGCCAATTGATGAGGCCGTCGCTGAAGCTGACGGGGCCGCCATCTTGCCAACCGCTTTTGGCCCGATAAAAAACGTGGACGCCGGCCTCGCCCAGGTTTTCCTCCACGAGCGAGACGTTCAGCCGGACGTGCGGCTTGTTGTGGGTAGAGGTGACTAGCCGGGCCTTGTGGATCTGCATTGTAGGTGGGGCGGTATCGACGATGACCTTGACGTGCGGTTTCGTACCGCTGCCGGGCGGGTCGCCGGAGCGGCCCCCAGCATTCTCCAACACTATGTAAAAACAGTACTTACCGTCCTGACGGACGTCAAAGCGTACGGCGTTCTGCCCGGCGGAGGCGACGGTCGTTTCGTTCCAGGTGACGCCGTCGTCGGGCGAGACCCAGACGTGGGCTCGGTCGATCTCCGCCGCGTTAGCAGAGTGGTACGAAAGAATGACCGCTCGAGAGTTGATGTACTGCGGGTTGTCCGGGAACGCTTCCGAAGAAACGCTTGCCGCGCTGACGAGTAGCAAGATGTGAAACGTGCGACACATGGCGACGCCGACTGCTGTCCCCTGTCGGATATCGGTGACGAGCGGACGGCGGATGGACCGGGGCGGCTCGTTCGCGCGGCGGCTGCGCCGTTGCCGGATCAGCGAGGAACCTTTAGGCTCGCAAAAGGCGCGAGTCGCCTGGAATTCAAAGAGCGGCTGCGAGAATGAAGGTTGCGCGATTGTCTTTTGGCTGCCGGGGGGGTGCGGCGCCGGGGCTCAGACGCGTCGAGAGGCTGGCGTCCGCGCTCGTCCTCTGGACCGTCTTGGCGTCGGTGCCGGGCGTCATCGCTGACGAGTCGCTCCGCTACGAGCTGACGCCGAACTTTGACGAAAGACGCTTGCACGTGGAGCTGACTTGGCAGACCGGCGGGCGAAGGCAGTCGGCCCTTCGGGTGTCGGAGCAGGTCGGACCGATTCGAGACGTGCCCAGGATGCTGCGAAACGTGCGCTGCAGCAGGTCGTATCGACGCCAGGGCGCGGTATGGGTGCTCTCCCATCGTCCTGGGGAAACGCTACGCTGCACCTACGACGTCATCCCAGGGCCTCGGGAGTTTGATGATTGGAACAATACCCACTACCCGATCACCACTGCTGACTTCTTTCACGGGCTGGGCAACGCGTTTCTGCTGGTGCCCAACTCGGGGCCGGGAGTACCGGACGAGTTTGAGGTTGTGCTGCGCTGGAAGCTGCCGGCCGGCTATAAGGCAGCGTGCTCCTGGGGCGCCGGGCGGCATATCGGGGCCCGGATCAAGGCTACCGACCTGCGCCACTCGGTCTACCTGGCCGGCCGGCTGGCGAAGAAAACCGTCAAGGAGGAGGGGCGCAGGGTAACCGTGGCGATGGTGGACCGGTTCAGCTTCTCGCTCGACGATTTCGCGCAGATGACCAGCACGGTCCTCAAGCACCAGTGCGTCTTCATGGCCGAAGACCGCTTCCCGGAGTTCGTGGTGACGGCAATCCCGGTCGGGGAGCCGTTGAAAGCCGGCGACTCACGCGTGGTGGGCTCGGGACTGTACAACAGTTTTGCGTTGTTCGTCGCGCCCGAGGCGAAACTGGACGACGCGATCGAGCACCTGTTCGCGCACGAGCTGTTTCACTACTGGAACGGCCGGCTGCTCCAAGCCAGGCAGCCGGAGCGCCTGGCCTACTGGTTCGTCGAGGGGTTCACGGATTATTACGCGCTGCGCATCCTGTACGAATCGGGCTTCTGGGATGCGGAGAAATACGGCAAGTGGATCAACCGGCACATTCGCGAGTATTACCTGAACCCGGCGATCAACGCCACGAACGAAGATATCAACAGGGACTACTGGAACAAGCGCAGTACGGTGGGCGAAGTGGCCTACCAGCGCGGGCTGCTGCTCGGGCTGCGCTGGCACAAGCTGGCCCGCAAGAGGGGCATCAGCCAGGGGATTGACCGGCTTTTCAAGTCGCTCGTGAATCGGGCACGCGCCGGCAGCCTGCAAGTTTCAAATCACGTTGTTCGCCAAGCCGGCCGGGAACTGCTTGGTCCGTGGTTTGCGGCGGAATTCGACCGTTTCGTCACTAAGGCGGAGACGATCGACGTTCCGCCGGACGCACTTTCGCCGGAACTGGTAGGCAAACTCACCGAGGTCTATGAGTATGAGCTCGGGTTTGGCCGGGCCCGATCGCTGAAGGATCGCAAGGTGCGGGGGCTGGTTAGCGGTTCGGCGGCGGAGAAGGCCGGGCTGCGCGAAGGCGATCGGCTGCTCGGTTGGAATCTCTACGGCGACCCGGACACGCCGACGAAGCTGAAGGTGCAGCGCGGCGAGAAGACCGATGATCTCCTCTTTGGCAACCTTCATGCCCCGCC